>CBDTZB010000359.1:0-3614 GCA_965364795.1 uncultured Nocardioides sp. | reverse complement strand
AGCATGTCCTGATCACCGGTCTCCCGCACAATCGCGGGGATGTGCTCCAGTCCGGCCTCCTGTGAGGCTCGCCAGCGGCGCTCACCCATGATGAGCTCGAAGTTGTCGGGCCCGTCGGGGCGCACCACGATCGGCTGAAGGAGCCCGACCTCTTTGATCGAGTGCACCAGCTCGGCGAGTGCTTCTTCGTCGAACACTTGCCGTGGTTGCCGCTCGTTGGGACGAACCGAGGCGATGGGAAGCTCACGGAAGTAAGCTCCCGAGCTCTCAAGCGGTGCTCGTCGCTCATTCGAAGTACTGTCAGAGGCATCCTGAGCCGAGTGGTGATCACTTGACGTCAAGCCAGGACCGGTGAAATCGCTCTGTGAGCCCATGCCAGGGGCCGATACCGCGTCCCGTCGCATGTCATCGGCGATCCCTGCCTCCGTACTCGCAGGTGACGTGGGGATCAAAGCGCCCAACCCTCGGCCAAGTCCGCGACGTGCGGGGGGGCGTCCACCAGTGGTGTTGCTCATGCCTTCGGGGCTCCCTTCAGGGCGATTTCTCGGGCCGCCTCCAAGTAGGAGAGAGCTCCGGGCGATGCGGGGTCATAGGTCATGACGGTTTGGCTGTACGACGGCGCTTCAGAGACACGAACGGAGCGAGGAACCATGGTCTTGAGGACGGTCTCGCCGAAGTGCTCGCGTACTTCGCTGGCAACGTTGGCCGCCAACCGAGTGCGGGCGTCATACATGGTCATCAAGATCGTGGAGACTACTAGTCGCTGATTGAGGTGCTTGCGCACCATCTCCACAGTCTCAAGAAGCTGCCCCAGCCCTTCTAGGGCGTAGTACTCGGCCTGGATGGGGATCACCATCTCCTCGCCGGCCACCAATGCGTTGAGCGTCAGCAACCCGAGCGACGGCGGGCAGTCCACGAAGACGAAGTCGAATCGCTCGTCACCCACCTCTGCAGCCGTTCCCACCAGAGGATGGGCCTGGATCGCTCGATGTAGCCGATTTTCACGGGCCACGACGCTGACCAGCTCGATCTCAGCGCCGGCGAGATCGATCGTGGCTGGACACACCTTCAGGTTGGGAAGTTCCGGGCAATCAGTGATGACGTCAACGAGTGCCGCTCCGTCGACCAGAAGGTCGTACGTCGATGGAGTGCCGCGCCGATGGTCGACGTTGAGCGCCGTGGAAGCGTTCCCTTGGGGATCGAGGTCGATGACCAGCACGCGAAGTCCGAGTTGGGACAACGCTGCGGCGAGGTTCACGGTGCTGGTGGTCTTGCCAACGCCGCCCTTCTGGTTGGCCACCACCATGACTCGCGTCTTGTCCGGACGCGCCGGGGCTGTCCGTCCCAATTGACCCGTACGCGCCATCACGACGTGCTGCGCGGCTCGCGCCAAGGGCGTGCTGTCGTCGTACGGCGTGTCTGCTGATGCAGCGATGTCGGCAGCCGTCCTGAACTTGGTTCCACGTGAAACAGCGCTCCCATCACCCGTGGTCTCGTTGATCGGCAACTGGTTCACTCCTGTGGGGGTAGGCATGTCATCGTCACCGTCATGAACGATGGTGGGTGTAAATAGCACTTCAGATTTAGACGAAGCCGCCGGCTCTGTGCTTGTGAGAACCGCGGGCTCTGTGTTCATGAGAACCGCGGGCTCTGTGTTCATGAGAGCCGAGTAAGGATCGTTCGTGACATCGGGTGAACGACCTCCCGCCTGGGCGGGAGGCATCGGCTTCAACTCCGTCAGCACATCAATCAGATGAGATCCAGTTTCACGTGAAACGCGTGTTTCACGTGAAACATCAGCGTCAACGTTCCCCGCCGACGAGCCTAGTGCGTGACTCCCCTGACTCTCCTCAAGATCCGCAGCCTGTGGATAACTCGAGGGTGTCTGTGGATGCTTACGCTCAGGACCGACATTTCCATCGGTGGATAACTTCGTGGACAAGACGCCGGCCAGATGGTCATGCTGCACGCCCTGACTCCTCACGATGACTCATCACACACCCGCACGAACGACCCGATTGTTTGGCCGTCAACGACGGCGAGGCTTCCTCTTCGCCTTGGATGCACGTGACGGGGAAGCCGAACTACCGCCGATCAGATGCAACGGTAGCGCGGATGGATCAGCCCACGAAACCCTTAGAGCCATCGTGGGGGATTCCAGGATACCTGCGCCCAGCTCGATCACTTCAGGTTCGGAGCATCCGTACTTGGTGAGCACTGGTCGCGCTGTCTCGATCTCCTCCGTGATGGAGGAGCCCTTCAGCGCCAGCAGTTGGCCGTGGGGAGCAACCAAGGGCATTGACCACTCCAGCAAGCGTTCCAAAGGAGCCACGGCCCGTGAGGTCACGACGTCGAATGAGCGTTCACCGTGAAAAGCATCCGCTCGGCCTCGCAAGACCTCGACATTGTCCAACTCCAGGAGCGCCACGACCTCATCCAAAAAGGTGGTGCGCCGCAACAATGGCTCCACCAATGTCACCTGTAGATCGGGACGGGCGATGGCTATCACGAGTCCCGGAAGACCCGCACCAGTCCCGACGTCGCAAACAGTGATGGATTTCTCGAGGACGGTGGTAAGGATCGCTGAGTTTGCGATGTGTCGATCCCACAACCTCGGTACCTCCCGGGGACCGATCAGACCACGTACAACTCCGTCGGTGGCCAGAAGGTGGGCGTAGTTCTCCATCAACGGTAGGCGGTCAGACGCACACACCCCCCGCACCGACTCCGGAGGGCCTGGCAAGGGGGGTGTGTCCATGGCTTCAGTGTTTCACGTGAAACCCGAGTGCTTCAGAGGGGTGGGCCAAAGTCTCAGGCCGGAAGGATCACCACGTGGCGACGCGGCTCCACGCCCTCGGACTCCGAGACCAGACCCGAGGCGGTGACGGCATCGTGCACGACCTTGCGCTCGAAGGAGGTCATCGGGTCGAGGGAGACTCGTTCTCCGGTCTCGCGTACCTGTGCGATCAGGCGGCCGGCCAACTCCACCAACTCTTCGCGCTTCTTGGCGCGGTGTCCCGAGATGTCAAGCATCAGGCGCGAGCGTTCTCCGGTCTCCCGGTAGACCGCCAAACGGGTCAGCTCCTGGAGAGCTTCAAGCACCTCTCCGTTGGCGCCGACCAACATGGAGAGATCGGCACCGACGACGGAGACCGACGACCGATCACCCTCGACGTCCATGTCCAGGTCACCGTCCAGGTCGGCGATGTCGAGGAGCTCCTCGAGGTAGTCGGCAGCGATGTCGCCCTCCATCTCGAGGCGCTCCACCTTGCTGGGTCGACCCTGCTCGACGGCCTCGCTGGCGGCAGCATCGACACCGACGGACTCCTGGGGACTGAGTTCCTCGGTCTCGGCACTCGGGTTTTCGTCGTTGCCGTGGTTCTGAGTCTCGCTCACAACTGCTCCTGCTGCGTTGGGAAGGTGGGTGCCAGTGGCACCGCTGACAATCGTGGGGCGCTGGTTCTTCTTGCGCTAGTTCTTTTTACGCTTGGACCGCGGCTCGCGCTTGGGCTGCTGGCGCGGCGGGGGACGATGCGTGGGAGGCACGACCTCCGGGGCTTCCACCACCGGCTCGGGCTCGCCTCGACGAGCGCGCCTGCGGGCCGCCTTGGCGT
>CBDTZB010000358.1:0-3625 GCA_965364795.1 uncultured Nocardioides sp. | reverse complement strand
GTCTGAAGCGCGAGCCCGTCGTACGGCCCAACGCCGTGAGCGCGTGACCGGCCCTCTGGCCCGAGTGTTGCCGACCGCCACGTCGCGACAGACGGGGGCGCTCGCTGAACGGCGTCGCCGCCAGCGGTCCTTGATCCTGGCGCTGGTTCTGGGTGCAGTCGTGCTGGTCTACGCCTTCAGCGAGAGTTGGGGGCTCACCGCCTTGGTCGGCATCGCTGGCGCTCTGGGTGCCCCCGTCTTCTACACACTGCTCTTCCGACGCTGAACCCCCACCTGAACGTCCGAAGCTCCTGCCCGACGTGCTGGATCACTACAGAAGGATTTTGATGAGCGACTACCTCGAACTGCTACCCGCGGTCGACATGGCCGACGGCCAGGCCGTGCAACTCGTCCAGGGTGTGGCGGGATCCGAGAAGCACTTCGGCGACCCCGTCGAGGCGGCCCTGCGCTGGCAGAACGCGGGCGCCGAATGGATCCACCTCGTCGACCTCGACGCGGCTTTCGGCCGCGGGCACAACCGCGAGTTGCAGGCCAAGATCGTCGGGCGTCTCGACATCCACGTGGAGATGAGCGGGGGCATCCGGGACCAGGAGTCCCTCGAGGCCGCCATGGCGACAGGTTGCCGACGGGTCAACATCGGGACCGCCGCGCTGGAACAGCCTGAATGGTGTGCCCAGGCGATCGCGCAGTACGGCGATCGGGTGGCGGTTGGTCTCGACGTGAGGGGCCGCACCCTCGCTGCGCGAGGTTGGACCCGCGAGGGAGGCGACCTCTATGAGGTGCTGAGTCGCCTGGACAGCGAGGGGTGTGCCCGCTACGTCGTCACGGACGTGAACAAGGACGGCATGCTGCAGGGTCCCAACCTCGATCTGCTGCGCGCCGTTTGCCAGGCGACCGATCGTCCCGTCGTCGCGTCCGGCGGCATCACCGAGTTGGCAGACCTCGAGGCTCTGCAGGGTCTCGTAGGCGAGGGTGTAGAGGGCGCGATCATCGGCACCGCGCTCTACGAGGGACGCTTTACGTTGTCCGACGCGCTCGCGCTGACGCTCCCCGCAACCTCATGAGTCTGTCCGTCCGGGTCATCCCCTGCCTGGACGTCGACGCCGGACGCGTCGTCAAAGGCATCAACTTCACCGAACTCCGCGACGCCGGAGACCCGGTGGAACTGGCCCGTTTCTACGATGCCGAAGGTGCCGACGAACTGACGTTCCTCGACATCTCCGCCTCTCACCAGGGGCGGGCCACCACGATGGACATCGTGTCGAAGACCGCTGAGGAGGTCTTCATCCCCCTCACCGTGGGCGGGGGAGTGGGCTCGGTCGAGGACGTCGATCGCCTGTTGCGGGCGGGGGCCGACAAGATCGCCGTCAACACCGCAGCCATTCGCCGCCCCGAACTGGTCTCCGAGATCGCCGACCGCTTCGGCAACCAGGTGCTGGTGCTCTCCGTCGACGCCCGTCGCGCTTCGGGCACCGAGTCTGGGTGGGAGGTCACCACCCACGGCGGACGCGAATCAGCCGGCCTCGACGCGCTGGAGTGGGCGGTCCGTGCCGCTGATCTCGGCGCGGGGGAGATCCTGCTCAACGCGATGGACGCCGACGGAACGCAGGACGGTTTTGACTTGGACCTGATCGCCGCCGTACGCCGCGAAGTCACGATCCCGGTCATCGCCTCAGGCGGAGCCGGCCGGTTGGAACACTTTGCCCCCGCCGTGGAGGCCGGTGCCGATGCTGTTCTGGCCGCCACGGTCTTCCACTTTGGCACCCTGCGCGTCGGTGAGGTCAAGGACGCCCTGGCCTCTGCGGGCCATCCGGTTCGCTAAGCGGACGGTCGCAGCATTTCGTCCCCCGGAATAGCCTGACCCCAGTATCGGTTGCGCTCGGCAACGACTCGGGAGTGGCGGAAGGATCGGATGACGCAGCGGGGCACAGCCGGCAAGGGCTCCACCAAGGCCGGCTTCGGGGTCCTCTGGGTAGCGATCAAGCGCGAACCCAGGGTCTTCGCCCTCTCTACCCTCGGAAGCATCCTGTTCGGTGCGCTGACGGTGGCCGACGCCTGGGTTCTGGGTTGGTCCACCGACAATGTCGTGCTTCCCGCGTTTCGCGACGGCGAGGTCGACGGCAACCTGCTGTGGGCCGTCCTCGGCCTGTTCGTCGGGGTCGCCATCCTGCGGGCGGTCGGCATCGTGGCCCGGCGTCTGGGTGCGGGCATCATGCAGTACCGGATGCAGGCCCGAACCCGTCGAGCGTTGACCCGCCAGTACCTCGCCCTCCCGATGGAGTGGCACCAGCGGCACCCCACGGGCCGGTTGCTCTCCACCGCCAACGCCGATGTGGAGGCTGCCTGGGGTCCGATCGCACCGCTACCGATGGCCGTTGGCACCGTCGCCATGATGATCATCGCCATCGCCCAGATGCTCGCCGCTGACTTGGTCCTCGCCGTAATCGGCCTTCTCATCTTCCCGGCCGTGATCGCAGCCAACGTGATCTACCAACGCATGGCGCAGGGCTGGGCCACGCTGGCTCAGCAGCTGCGTGGTGAGGTCAGCGAGATCGCTCACGAGTCCTTCGACGGGGCGATGGTCATCAAGACCTTGGGCCGGGAGCCGGAGGAGACCGCCCGCTTCACCGCCAAGGCCCAGGAACTGCGTGATGTGAACATCAGGGTGGGACGCATCCGGGCCGCCTTCGATCCGGTCCTGGCTGCCCTGCCCAGTTTCGGCGTACTGCTGGTGTTGGCGGTGGGCGTGCAACGCGTGCTCGACGGGAACGCGGACGCCGGTGACGTCGTGACGGTCGCCTATCTGTTGACCATCGTGTCCTTCCCGATCCGGTCCATCGGCTGGCTCCTCGGGGAGTTCCCTCGCAGCGTCGTGGGGTACTCCCGGGTGCGATCGGTGCTCGACGCCGACGGTCAGATGAGGTACGGCGACCACGATGCGCCGTCGGCCAGCGACCAGGGCGGGGCGAGGCTCGTCGTGGAGCAGTTGGCCTACGGCTACGAGCCGGGTCAGCGGGTCCTGGATAACCTTGACCTCACCCTCGAACCCGGCCGCACCCTGGCCCTTGTCGGTGCTACGGCCTCGGGCAAGAGCACCCTGACCACCCTGCTGACGCGCCTGGTCGACCCGGACGCAGGCCGGATCACCCTGGACGGCGTTGACCTGCGAGATCTTGGTCCGGGCGCCCTGGCCCGACAGGTCGCCATCGTGCCCCAAACAGCTTTCCTCTTCGACGACACCGTGCGCGACAACATCACGTTGGGTGCTCCGATCAGTGATGCCGAGGTGTGGGTTGCCCTGCGCACTGCGCAGGCGGACGGCTTCGTGACGGATCTTCCTGATGGGTTGGACACCCCACTCGGCGAGCGCGGAACCTCCCTCTCAGGTGGACAGCGGCAGCGGATCTCATTGGCCCGCGCGCTGGTCCGACGGCCCCGGCTCTTGATCCTGGACGACGCCACCTCGGCGGTGGATCCCGAGGTCGAGGCCCGGATCCTGGCCGCGTTGCGCAGCGGCGGCCCAGCGCACGAGGAGACCAGCCTGTTCGTGGTCGCGTACCGCAAGGCCACTATCGGATTGGCCGACGAGGTTCTGCACCTCGAGGACGGGCGGGTCGCCGACCGC
>CBDTZB010000357.1:0-3628 GCA_965364795.1 uncultured Nocardioides sp. | reverse complement strand
CCGAGGACGACAAGACCTACGTGCACCGCATCGGTCGCACCGGCCGCGCCGGCGCCACGGGTACGGCCATCACGTTCGTCGACTGGGCCGACCTGCATCGCTGGAAGATGATCAACAAGGCACTTGACCTGCCGTTCGACTCCCCGCAGGAGACGTACTCCACCTCCGAGCACCTCTTCCACGACCAGGGCATCGCCCCCGGCACCAAGGGACGCATCGTCGACCCGGCGCCGGTGGAGCGCAAGGAGCGGTCCGACCGCGACCGCAAGCCCCGTGAGGGTGGCCGTGACGGCAACCGTGAGGGTGGTCGCGAAGGCAACCGTGAAGGTGGCCGCGACAGCAACCGCCCGCCCCGCAACCGGAACCGTTCGCGGACCCGCAGCGGCGAGCAGGTCGCGGCTGGCGATAGCGCTCCCGCTGCCGCCAACTCGACCGCTAACTCCGCCACCAACTCGGCCGCGCCGTCGGCCGAGGGTGGCGCGGAGAACTCCGGCAACCGCAACCGTCGGCGTCGTCGCCGCAGCGGTGGCGCCGGATCGGGTGCGGAAGCCGCAGCCTCCTCCACTCCCAGCGAGTGACCCGCCGCCGACGTTGGGTGCCTTGAGCGCCTGACGTCAGGCGGTGACGACCACAGCAGTGCCGAGCGGCGCGAACTTCCACAGGGAGATCGCGTCGCTTCGCTTTTGCCGGATGCACCCGTGAGAGAGCGGCGTACCGAGTTCGTCGAAACGCTGGATCCGCTGACCGTCCTTGATGGGGATGTCGTGGAAGCCGATCGCGGCTCCCGAGGGTCCTCTGGTGAACCGGACGAAGAACTTCATCGTGCCGGAATCGTCGATCCCGAAGGCGTCCACCGAGCGGGAGAAGACTTCGAAGGTGCCCGGGTCGAGGTTGTCGTAGATCGAACCTGAGACCAGATACGTGTCGGCCACTGTGGCGGTGTCGGTCATCAGCCACACCCGTTGCCGGCTTTCGCTGAAGACCACGCGTCGACCGGTGCCGGAATCCGCGGGCACCGACTCGTCGATGACCTCAACGGGCGGCGGGGAGGGCAGGACCGGCCCGACTGTCGGTTCGACCGGCGGCGTGGACACCGCAACCGCCGCCGCGGGGCGCATCACACCGGGTTCGCTAGCCGCCGGGATGATTCCTGTGCCTCCGAGTAGAGCGACCATTACCACGGCCACAGACCCGCCTAGGGCGCTCAACCTCCCGTAGCGTGGCCGAACCGTCGCCCGGTGCTGTCCCTCGGGCGACATCGGTTCAGGCCTTCTTTTTCGCTACGGGCTTGGGGGGCTGCTGGGAACGCTTCACCAGGTTGACCGCGACATCGCGGTAGGCCTTGGCTCCCTTGCTGGTCCGTGAGGTCGAGAGGATCGACCGGCCAGCAGCCGGCGCCTCAGCGAACTTGATCGTCTTGGGGATGGGCGGCTCGATGACGTCGAGCTTGTAGGTCTCGGAGATCGTTTCGAGCACCGTGCGGGAGTGGTTGGTGCGGCCGTCGTACAACGTGGGCAGCACCCCCCAGACCTCGAGAGCCTTGTTGGTGAAGCGGCGTACGTCGTGGACGGTGTCGAGGAGCTGTCCGACACCGCGGTGGGACAACGTCTCGCACTGGAGCGGGATGAGGACACCATCGGCCGCGGTCAACGCAGCGACCGTGAGCACACCTAAGGACGGCGGGCAGTCCAGCAGGATCCAGTCGTAGTGGGTCTCCGCAGCAGCGAGGTCCTCCACGACGCCACGGATGACGTGTTCGCGTCCGGTGCGGGTGAGCAGGTCAGCCTCGGCGCGAGCCAACTCGATCGTGGCCGGGAGCAGGTGTACCCCGTCCTCGGTCTCGATGATCACCTCCGAGGGGTCCAAGCCCTTGGTGAGGACATGGTGGACCGAAAGGTCGAGGTCTTCGGGGTCGACGCCGAGGGAGAACGTCAGGCACGCCTGGGGGTCCAGGTCGACGATCAACACGGAGTGGCCCAACTCAGCGAGGGCCGCCCCCAGGGAGGCAACGGTCGTCGTCTTGGCGACGCCGCCCTTCTGGTTGGCGATCGCGAGGGTCGTGGTCTTGGTACTCATCACGCCCATCATGCCGGACAGATGGGTTAGTTTCTGGCATGCCCACCGCACTCATTTCCGGCGCCACCGCCGGTATCGGCCTTTCTTTCGCCCGACTCCTCGCTGGTCGGGGTCACGATCTGGTCCTGGTGGCCCGGAACCAGGAGCGACTCAGCACCATCGCAGCCGAGTTGCGGGACACCTTCGGCGTCCGCGTGGAGACTCTGCGAGCCGACCTCTCAGACCGGTCGGAACTGGCCACCGTCGAGGCCCGCCTAACCGACCCTGAGCAGCCCATCGACCTGTTGATCAACAATGCCGGCTTCGGGTTGAAGGACCGGTTCCTCGACAACTCCGCTGATGCGGAAACGATGATGCTCGACGTGCTGGTCACCGCGGTACTGCGTCTGAGTCACGCCGCGTTGGGGCCGATGGCGGCTCGGGGTTCCGGTGGGGTCATCAACGTCTCTAGCGTGGCCGCCTTCCTTCCTCGTGGCACCTACGCCGCAGCGAAGGCCTACGTCAACAGCTTCACCGAGTGGGCGGCCAACGAGTACCGCGACCAGGGAGTCACGGTGATGAGCCTGTGCCCGGGCTTCACGAAGACCGAGTTCCACGAGCGGATGGAGGTCGGCCGCGACTCGGCGCCAGCCTTCTTGTGGCTGGACGCCGACGAACTGGTCAAGGCCGCGATGTCGGACTTCGACAAGGGTCGGACCTACTCAATTCCTGGGGCGCAGTACAAGGCGATCGTCACGCTGACGCGGCTGATCCCCAACCGGGCGTTGCAGGCCCTCCAGTCGGTTGGCCGGCGCTAGTCCGTCTCAGTTGGTGGCCAGCGCCATCAGACGTTGGTACTGCTCCGGGTCGGTGGTGTTGCAGCCCAACTCGTGGCCGACCTTGCCCAAGCCGTGGTGGTCGCTGGATCCGGTGACGATCAGGTCGAGATTGCGGGCGATGGCGCGCAACTGGTCGCGGTCCTCAAGCGAATGGTCCTGGTGATCGACCTCGATCCCGGCAAGGCCGGCGTCCCGCAACTTCGCGAAGGTCTCTTCGTCGGGGTGGCCGGAACCGCCGTTGCGTCCCCACGGGTGGGCCAGCACAGCCACGCCGCCCGCCTCCACGACGAGTTGGACTGCCTCCGACAGGAACGGCGCATAACGGTCGAGGTAGCCCGGACGCCCCGGATTGAGGTAGCGAGCGAAGGCCTCGTCGCGGTCGGCCACCTCACCGATCGCCACCAGGGCGTCGGCGATGTGGGGGCGGCCTGCGGACTCGCTGGGGCCACTGACGCGGCGTACGTCCTTGGCGGTGATCTTGCTGCCGACTGCACGAAGCTTCTCGATCATCGCCGGCTCCCGATCCCCGCGTCCCGACCTGACCCGGGTGAGCACGTCGGCCAGGCCAGCGTGGTCGGGGTCGGTGCGGTAGGCGAGGAGGTGAGCGCCGCCCCCAGGTGCTCGGGTGCTGACCTCGATGCCGGGCACCACGGTGATGCCGTAGGTCTCGGCCGCTTCGAAGGCCTCGGCCCAACCGACCGTCGTGTCGTGATCGGTCAGGGCGATGACGTCCA
>CBDTZB010000356.1:0-3630 GCA_965364795.1 uncultured Nocardioides sp. | reverse complement strand
CGCCAAGGAGCGACGGCTGAAGGCGAAGAAGGAACGCGGTCAGACCAAGTCGCTACGGTCCCGACCCGACGCCTCGAGCTGAACCCAACCGCGGACCCGGTCGGCGCACCAACCGGAGACCGTCTCCAACGGACCTCTGAACCGCGTGGCCACGAACCCGGCGCCAAGGACGAAGATGACCACTGCGTGGGTCCCGAAGGCACGCGGGCCGTCGTCGGAGGGCCACACCTCCTCGGTCCGCATCACCACGTGCAACGAGTAGAGCGTCAAGGTCATGGTGCCCGCCCCGAACAGGATTGACACCAGGCGTACGCCGGAGCCCCGAAGCACTCCCAGCACCGCGAGACAGACACCGATCACAGCCATGGCGCTGCCGCCGGTCTGGGCAAGGTCGAAGGGGGTGGCGCTGTGGGGCGCCACCACGAGCAGCCAGGACCAGGGGCCTTGTGGGGTCACCCCGAACATTCCCCCTGCGATGTGGTCCAGGACGTCCGCGGCTGGGACGCCCAGCTCCGCGGCAAGCGTGCGGCGTACGTCGGCAGAAGCTATGAGGAGGTTCGACAGTGCTGTGGCCACGACGGCCATCCCCGAACCGAGGAGGATCAGCGCCGCTTGTATCGGTCGCCGGTCCAGGGGCAACCGCCCGACCGCCATCCCGAGCAGCACGTAGGCCAGCCACGGCACCACCGGGTAGTAGCCAGTGAACGCGAGCTCGCAGAGCATCGGCCAGGGGTCGGCAAGTTGCGTCCACGACGGACTGTCGAAGCCTCGCTCGGGTAGGTGTGGCCGCACCATCTGGGAGAGCACGGGAGCAGTCACCGCCCAGGCCGCGGCAGCCACGAACAACGACCGGGAGCCCAGGCCGAGGAAGGGAAGAGCGAGGAGAAACAGCAGTCCGTAGTTGGTGAGAATCACGGCGAGGCCCGAATCCAGCAGGCCCAGAGTCAGCCCGATCGCGGCGATGAACAACGCACGAGTGGCCAACCCGAGGCTGCGGCTGACTCGCTCCTGAGAACGGGCCGGTCGCTGTCGTCCGGAGAGCAGTGCCAGGCTCACTCCCGCGAGCACCGCGAACAAGGCGGACGAGCGCCCGCTGGCGATGGTGTGAGCCAGGCTCAGCGAGCCGTCATCGCTCCGTTCGACCAGGGTGTGGGTGGCCACCATCCCGAGCAGAGCCAACCCTCGGGCGACGTCGACCCCGACCATGCGCCGGGGGGTCGCCGGCCCAGCGGTGGGATCAAAAACCGAGTCGCTGTGAGCCGGCATCGTTGCGGACTGCCGCTCCCTTGGCGTGGGCGCTCTTCTTGAGGTCGTCTTGGAAGTCCACCATCCGCTGCTGAAGCTGCGGGTGTGCCGCAGCAAGGATTCGCACGGCCAGGAGCCCCGCGTTGCGTGCGTTCCCGATGGCAACAGCGGCGACCGGCACCCCGGCTGGCATCTGCACGATCGAGAGCAGCGAGTCCATCCCATCGAGGTACTTCAACGGGACCGGCACGCCGATCACGGGCAGGGGTGTGACGGCAGCCAGCATCCCGGGTAGGTGGGCCGCGCCGCCGGCGCCGGCGATAATCACCGACAGCCCACGGCCTGCGGCCTGCTCGCCGTAGGCCAACATCTCGTGCGGCATCCGGTGCGCGGAGACCACGTCGGCCTCGTAGGCGACGTCGAACTCGGCCAGGGCCTCGGCGGCCGCCTTCATGACCGGCCAGTCCGAGTCGGACCCCATGACGATGCCGACCCGGGGTTGGGCGCTGCCTGCGTTACTCATTCGCTCTCGTTTCCTAGGTCGCCGCGGAACCAGGCGGCGGCGTGGCGGGCCCGCTCGAGGCAGTCCTCAAGGTCGTCTCCGAACGTGTTGACGTGCCCCACTTTGCGTCCGGGACGGGGTTCCTTGCCGTACAGATGCACCCGCAGCTTCGGATCGCGGGCCAGAGCATGAGGGTAGCCGTCGTACAACCGACCGATCGGACCGTCCGGCCCATCCGGCCCGCCGAGGATGTTCACCATGACGGTCCAGGGCGCCCGTGCTGTCGGATCGCCCAACGGCAGGTCCAGTACGGCGCGCAGGTGATTCTCGAACTGTGAGGTCACCGCTCCGTCCTGGGTCCAGTGGCCGGTGTTGTGGGGCCGCATGGCTAACTCGTTGATCAGGATTCCGGGGCCCTCGGGTCCCGCCGTTTCGAACATCTCAACCGCGAGGATTCCGACGACGCCGAGTTCTCCCGCGATCCGCAGCGCGATCTCCTGGGCCTGGTTGGCCAACGTGGGGTCCAGATCCGGCGCCGGGGCCACCACCTCGTGGCAGATCCCGTTCAACTGCGTCGAGGCCACCACTGGGTACGCCGCCGCCTGACCACTGGGCGATCGCGCTACGAGGGCCGACAGCTCACGGGTGAAGGCGACGCGTTCCTCGGCCAGGAGCGCGACCCCGGCCGCCTGCGCAGCCGAAAGGGCCTCGGTCACCTCTTCGGGGGTTCGGACGAACCAGACCCCCTTGCCGTCGTACCCGCCACGGGTCGTCTTGAGCACGCACGGCAGACCGAACTCCTCGACCTCCTCGAGCGACGCCACGAGAGCGTGCCGGGGGCAGGGCATACCGAGTTCGGTGAGTCGCTGGCGCATCCGACCCTTGTCCTGGGCGTAGATCAGCGCCTCGGGGCCGGGTCGGACGGCCACCCCGTCGTTCGCCAAAGCGTGAAGATGCTCGGTGGGGACGTGCTCGTGATCGAAGGTGACCACAGCACAGCCGGCCGTGATCTCGCGGAGGTCCGCCAACCGGGTGTGGTCGCCCACGATCTGGTCGGGGATGACCTGGGCCGCACTGACGCCAGGCCCCTCGGCCAGCAGCCGCAGCGGCACCCCCATCGCAATGGCGGGCTGGGCCATCATTCGGGCCAGTTGACCACCGCCGATAACTGCGACGGTCGGGGCGTGGGGGTTCACTGGAGGCGTTGACGACACCCCCGAAGAGTAGTGACTCACCCGGGTCCGACCGGGAGGGTGTGGCTACTCCGAGACGACCGGCTGGACAACGGCACCCGCTGGGCTCTCCTCGAAACGCAGCCCCTGGCCGCGGATCGTGGAGATCAGCGCGGGCCGGCGTGGGTCATCACCCAACTTGCGACGCACCCAGCCGAGGTGCACATCGATGGTCTTCGACGAGGTCCAGAAAGTCGTCTCCCAGACCTCTGTCATCAACCGGTCTCGGCTGACGATCTCACCGGCGTTGGCCGCCAGGAGGTACAGCAGGTCGAACTCCTTGCGGGACAGCACGATCTCCACGTCGGCCCGCCAGACCTGGCGGGTCTGTCGGTCGAGCGTGACGTCCTGGACCTGAAGCATCACTTCACCGTAGGGAAGAACGGCCGCCTCGCAGGTCGATTCCGCCTATCCCGCCCCATCGGGCTAGACCGGAAGGTCAGTGTCAGAGTCAGTGTCAGTGTCATCTTGATGGCGAATGGCCACAAATTGGTGCAGAGATGATGTTGATGGTGATGAAGCACTTGTCCCGTACGATATGCACACGGATTTTTTTTCACGGAATCGATTATATATAATTCCGTGAAAAAATTAATGAATTAATTCCGTATCCGTGAAATTTTTTATTTGATTTAATTCCGTATCCGTGAG
>CBDTZB010000355.1:0-3642 GCA_965364795.1 uncultured Nocardioides sp. | reverse complement strand
GTGGCTGCGGGTGCGACTACACGCCTTCGACGCTTTGCGTCAGGTCCCGCGCAGGATCGGGTTGGACGACGAGCCTCGTGATTACAACGCAGCTCTCAAGGTGGTCAGGAATCGCACGGCGAAGCAACCCGCCGCGCGAGCCTGGATCAGGGAGAACCTCGCGGGGACCACTACCGCCGTGCAGCTCTCGGTAACCTCCACCCGGATGAGGTTCCCTGACCGGTGCTGGGAACTGACCCTCAACGGCGAACGTGCTCGGCCCGATAGACCGACGCTGCCGCCCGACATGGGGGTCGTGGTCGGACGGCTCGTGGCCCTGAGCCGGGGCGAGACGCCCCCTTCCCCATGCTGACTTCACTGTGGGAGGCGATCCCCGAAGCCCTCCAGGACCCGGTTGCCTTGGCGGCACCCTTCTTCGTCCTCGTGATCGCGCTCGAAGCCCTGGCCGCCTGCTTGCTGGAGGAGGAAAGCTCCTCCGGCCAGCACCTTCGTCTCGACGGACGACCCGCACCCAGGCCCGGAGGCTACGAGCGGCGTGATGCGTTGACCAGCATCGCGCTGGGGGTCGTGTCCGCAGGCACGATGGCCGCGTGGAAGGGAGCGGGACTGCTGGGCTACGCCATGCTCTTCGCCTACGTGGCGCCCTGGAAACTGCCCGTCGACGCGTGGTGGACGTGGGCGCTGGCCCTCCTGGGCGTCGATTTTCTGTTCTACTGGGCGCATCGCATCGCACACCGGGTTCGCCTGGTCTGGGCCACCCATCAGGCGCACCACTCCAGTGAGTACTTCAACTTCTCAACGGCGCTGCGTCAGAAGTGGAACAACTCTCACGAACTCGTTCTGTGGGCACCGCTTCCGCTGCTGGGCGTGCCACCGGCTCTGGTCTTCTTCGGGTTCTCCGTGAGTCTCGTCTACCAGTTCTTCGTGCACACCGAGCGGGTCAGCCGGCTGTGGGGGCCCATCGAACTGCTGTTCAACACGCCCTCACACCACCGTGTCCACCACGGCAGCGACCCGGAGTACCTCGACCGCAACTACGGCGGCATCCTGATCGTGTGGGACCGGTTGTTCGGGTCCTTTCAGCCGGAACTGCACCGTCCGACATACGGGCTGACCCAACCGGTCGGCACCTACAACTTGTTGCGCCTCCAAACCCACGAGTACGCCGCGATCGCTCGAGACGTGCGCGTTGCCGGGACCTGGCGGGACAAGGTGGGGTACGTCCTGGGCCCGCCGGGATGGCGGCCGCAACCAGCACAGAGCCGAGCATCGAGGATCAGTCGCGCCTGATGGCGACCTTCAGGGTGACTCGCTTGAGAGTGGCCGGCTTGCCAACCTGCTCTGCGGTTAACGCGCACCTCCGCAACTTGGCGTACGTCGCTCGCTTGGAGACCTTGGCAATCACCCGGAGCGTCCTGCTCTCGCCGGGTGCCAGCACCGGGGTCCGATAGGTAGCGTCGCGCAGCTTCGAGGTGACGTCTTTTCGCGGATCGCGAACGATCCACCTGACGTCTCGCGTCGGTTGGCAGCCCCGCACCCACACGCGTGCCGGAGCAGCGCCCTTGTTCCGGACGGTCAGCCGCGAGGTCGCCCAGTCTTCGCGATCCAGACGGAGCCGATTCGGGTTGAGGGAGACCCCAATCTGGGGGCCAGAGCGGCGTATGTCGATGACGAAGGCGACCCGAAGCCGGGTCGTGGGAGCACCTTCCTGCTCAGCGGCCAGACTGCACTGTCGCGTGCGACCGTACTTCGCGTCCTTCTCAGCGGTGGCTCGCACATACAACACATGCGACTCGCCTGGGGCCAGTAGGGGCGACAGGTAACTCGCGCTGCGCACCTGGGTGGTGACGTCTTCCCCGCGGTCGCTCACGACCCACGAAACGTGACTAGTCGGTTGGCATCCGAACATCCGGACCCGGGTCGCAGCTGAGCCTTCGTTGGTCACCGTCCAGCCGGCGGTCTTCGACTCCTCACGATCCAGGCGTAGTCGCTTCGGGCTCAACGACACGGCGATCTTTTTGGTGGCCGGCGCCGACTGCTCCATCAGCGTGTAGATCGCGGGTTCGGCGGCCGCCGAACCCGTCAGCGACGTCAGTGACCCTGCCGTCACCATGGTTCCGACAAGAACGGTTGCGATGCGACGCATGAAGCCTCCTGGCTCAGCGAACGGTCACCCCCTGCAACCGTTCGAGCAGCGAGGCTACAGGTTCTGCCTCGCCGATCAGGACTCTTCGGAAAACCGCAGGTCAGCCGCCTGCGAGCGCGTGAGGGGCTTGACCGAGGCCCCTATGGTGGAGTCCAGTCGCCGCTTCATGATGATGGAGGACTCCATGGATCTGTTGACCCATTCGCAAATCGAATCGCTGGCCGAGATCGGGCACGGCGACGTGCAGATCTCCCTGTTCATGCCGACGCACCGTTTCGGCGGGGGCGTAGAGGTGGACCGGCTCCGCTGGAAGAATCTCGTGGCCGGCGTCGAGACCCGCCTGCTTGAGCAGATGCGACGACCTGATGTCGAGGCTCTTCTTGCACCGGCGCGCCAGCTCCAAGATGACGCAATGGCGTGGCAGCACATGAGCGACGGCTTGGCAATGTTCTTGCGCCCTGGTTGGGAGCGCAGCTTCCGGGTTCCCGCCCCCATGCCAGAACTGGCCACGATCGGCGACCGGCTGGTGATCGGACCGATGCTTCGACTTGCCTCCGGTGACGAACACTTCCTCCTGCTGGCGTTGAGCCAGCGCGAGATCAGGCTCATGGAGGGGGGCCGAACCGGTGTGGAGAACATCGAACTCGGCGAGATCCCCACCAGCTTGGCCGATGTCGTCGAAGCGCCGGAGCCCCGTTCCGATTCGATGGCTCGACCTGCGGCTGCCGCTGGCCGCGGAGGGCCCGCCGTTTTCTACGGCCACACCTCGGCCGGTGAGGACGTCAAGTACGAGGCAGTGATGCGCTTCCTGCGACAGGTCTCATCCGGTTTGCACGACGTCCTGGCCGGACGGACCGAACCGCTGATCTTGGTCGGACTCGAGCGTCTCGTCAACAACTACCGCGAGATCAACTCCTACGGGCACCTCCTTGGGGACGCCGTGGAGCACAACCCCGACCACCTTTCGGCCGAGGAATTACACAAGTTGGCCTGGCCGCTGATCGAAGCAGACCTGCGTCGTCACCGGACCGAGGTCATCGAGCGTTTCCACGAGCTGGGCGGCACCGGCCGGGCTTCTGATGATCTGAACGAGATCTCCGAAGCCGCGGCCACGGGGCGCGTCGAGACTCTGTTGGTCGGCTCCGACCCGTGGTGCTGGGAGGCGGTCGCTGTCGACTCCGGCCGGCCCATCGTCCAACTCGGGGCCGACGAGCGGTACGCCGACTGCGAGCGCATCGACGCCGCGGCGATCGCCACTCTGCACAACAGCGGCCGGGTGTACGCGACCTCACAGGATCTGTCGCCCAACAGCGGCGTGGCCGCGATCTACCGCTACTAGTCCTGCTAACCACTAAGGGCCCCGCGTGAGCGGGGCCCTTCTGTGTGTCCGAGGGGGGACTTGAACCCCCACGCCCGCTAATGGGGCACTAGCACCTCAAGCTAGCGCGTCTACCAATTCCGCCACCCGGACGAGTGCGCGCTGAGATTAGCAAAGC
>CBDTZB010000354.1:0-3643 GCA_965364795.1 uncultured Nocardioides sp. | reverse complement strand
ATGGGTCGGATCCTCAACAAGGTCCGCGGGTCCGGCGGGTTCGGGTACGACGTACTGTTCGAGGCCGACGAGTGTCCTGGTCTGGCGACGGCCGAGTTGGCCCCGGCAGAGAAGGACGCGATCTCCCACCGTGGCCACGCCCTGCGCGAAATCGCACCGCTGGTCGCCGCCGCGTTGGCTGCCCGGTAGGTTTCGAGCGTGACTCGACACTTCTTCATCCGGCGCAACCTGGCCCGCTTCCTGCTGCGCATCGTCCGGTGGAAGCCGGTGGGTGAACCTCCTCAGGCCGGCATCCTGGTGGGCTATCCGCACACGTCCAACTGGGACTGGGTGCTTAGCGTCCTGATGGCTTGGACGCACAACGTCCAGTTGCAGATCCTCGTGAAGGAGTCCTTCTTCAAGGGACCGCTGGCGCCCATCATGCGGGCCAGCGGGGCGATCTCGCTGGATCGGTCGAACCCAGGCGCCACCATTCGCGAACTGGTCGCGCGCGCGGAGTCCGACGACAACTTCCTGCTGGCCATCGCCGCTGAGGGGACGCGCGGCAAGGTGGACTACTGGAAGTCGGGCTTCTACCGGATCTCCCAGCAGACGGGCCTCCCGATCACACTGTCGTTCCTCGACGCACCCACCCGTCGCGTCGGCTTCGGGCTCACCTTCCAGCCGACCGGGGACATCCCTGCGGACATGGAGCGGATCCGGGAGTTCTACGCCGATAAGCAGGGTTTCTACCCCGAGAACACGTCGCTGCCGCGGCTGCGTGAAGAGGACGAGACGCCCGCCTGATCGGACGGAGCTAGGAGGCGGTCGCACCCTCGGTCTGCCGGATGCGCTTGCTGATCAGCAGGCCCCAACCGGCGGCCATGAAGAACATCAGCAGTGAATAGACCGCTGCGGGTACGGCGACCTCGTTGACCTGAAGAATGTTCTCGGCCACGAAGATCGCCAGGGTGCCGTTGTGCACCCCGATCTCGAACGACGAGGCGATCGCCTGACCCTGCACGATGCCGAACGCGCGAGGGACGGCGTACCCCACGACGAGGCTGATGGCGCAGAAGAGGGCCGCCGCAGCACCTACCGAGGCCAGGTAGTCGCCGACGTTCTCGGCCTCACCGGCCAGGATCCCGACCACGAGGACGGCCAGGATCACCGCGGAGGCGATCCGCACCGGTCGATCCATCCGCTCAGCGAAGTCGGGTCGGCGGGATCGCACCGCCATTCCGATCGCAACCGGGACGAGGATCAACACGAAGACCTTGATCACCTCCACCGGGGGCAGGCTGACGGTGTCGCCCTGGTCGAAGTAGGCGATGGCCAGGTTGGTGATCACCGGCAGTGTGGCGATCGCGATCACCGAGTTGATGGCGGTCAGGGTGATGTTCAGCGCGACATCTCCCCGGAAGAGGTGGCTGAAGAGGTTCGCCGTCGTGCCGCCGGGGGATGCGGCCAGCAGCATCAGGCCGATCCCGAGCAACGGGGGAAGGTCGAAGAGCAGGACCAGTCCGAAGCAGATCAGTGGCAGCAGGAGCAACTGACAGGCCAACGCGACGATGACCGCCTTCGGGTGCTCGCGCACCCGTCGGAAGTCCTTCAGGGTCAGGTCCAGGCCGAGGCCGAACATGATGATGCCCAGTGCGATCGGCAGTCCGATCTCGGTCAATGCTCCACCCATGGGCGGAGCCTAGCTACTCCCAGGCCCAGGAGCCGAGGATTTCGCCGAAGACGCTGGCCGCCCCCTTGTCGCCCCGCACGGCGCTGAGGGTGATCGAGTAGGCGGCATCGTCCACGACCGCGAGGTAGGCGGTCTGGTCGACTGAGATCTTCTGTTGGTTGACGCTGCGCAGCGTGGCGGAGATGGCGCGCTCGCCGGCGATCTCAATATCAGGGCCGGACGTGGGCGTCACGCCCACCGCGTTGCCGAGGTTGGCCTCCCAGCCTTCGCGCAGATCCTCGGGGTCGGACACCTCGATGGGCTGGCGTTCCACGATCAGGTTGGCGCGTCCGCTCTCCACGTCTGCACCCCAGGTGGAGACGGTGTCGATGGCGCCGGGCGCCTCCTCGGCGAGCTCCGCTGCGCTGACGTCGTTCCATTCCTCGGGCAGTGCGTAGGAGTAGCCGTTCCCGGCCAGCCGATTGTCGCTCGCCCCGGCTGCTGGCTCCGCGGACGGGGCTGGGCTCTCGCTGCTGACCGTTTCGTTGGTGATCCGATCGTCGTCCGAGCCAGTCAGCACCACCAAGCCCGCGACGGCGCTGCCCAGAGCCAGCACGCCGGCTGCGATGAGCCCGATGATCAGGCCGATGCTCGCTTTGCGATCGCTCATGGTCGCTCCTGACCAGTCGTCAAGACAGTCCCCTTGATGGGGTGATCGTGCCGGAGGGGGGACTTGAACCCCCACGCCCTAGAGCACAGGTACCTAAAACCTGCGTGTCTGCCAATTCCACCACTCCGGCTCGCCAAGAAGTCTAGTGCCGACCCCGTGGCGCGTTACGCCAGCCCGAGGTCGCGGTGCAGTTTGGCGACGTGCCCGGTGGCTTTGACGTTGTACTGAGCGATCTCGATGGTGCCGTTGGGGGCCACGACGAAGGTGGAGCGGATGACTCCTTGGACGACCTTGCCGTAAAGCAACTTCTCGCCAAAGGCGCCGTACGACGTCATCACCGAACGGTCCGGGTCGGAAAGCAGAGAGATGGTGAGGGCGTCGCGTTCGCGGAACTTGGCAAGCTTCTCCGGCTTGTCGGGGGAGATGCCCAGCACGGTGAAGCCGGAGGCCGACAGGGAGTCGAGTGACTCGGTGAAGTCGCAGGCCTGTTTCGTGCAGCCGGGGGTCATCGCTGCGGGGTAGAAGTAGACGATGACCCGCTTGCCCTCGTCCGTCAACGTGGAGAGGGTCACCTCGTTGCCCTGGTCATCGGTCAGAGTGAAATCGGGGGCTGGATCGCCGACGGAGAGCCGGGTCTGCGCACTGGTGGTCATGGTGGCTCCTTCTCAGGCAACTGCAGGCTGGGAGTAGTTGCACATTGTTTGCAATAACGTAGGGTTTCCCAGAACAACCTACTGAAGCCCGAGGCAGAGGGAGCCGCCCGCATGCACGTGCCCGATGGATTCCTCGACGCACCGACGTCGATCGCCACCGGCGTGGTCGCCGCGGGCGCCGTCGCGGTTGCGCTGCGCAAGGCGCGCACCGAGTTGGACGACCGCACCGCCCCGATGGCCGGGCTGGTTGCCTCGTTCATCTTCGCCGCTCAGATGATCAACTTCCCCGTGGGTGCTGGCACCAGCGGACACTTGCTCGGGGGCGCGTTAGCTGCCGTTCTCGTGGGGCCCTGGACCGGGGCCCTGTGCATCAGCGTGGTGCTGCTCGTCCAAGCGCTCTTCATGGCCGACGGCGGAGTCACCGCGATCGGCACCAACATCACCTTGATGGGGATCGTGGGCTGCTTCGTCGGGTACGCCGTCTTCCGTCTCGTGCTCGCTGTGCTTCCCAAGCGCGCGAGCAGCGTTGCTCCTGCCGCCGCCGTTGGAGCGCTGGTTTCTGTGCCCGCCGCTGCTGCCGTGTTCACCCTGCTCTTCGCCATCGGCGGGGTTTGGCCCATCGACGCCAGCACCGTGCTGACCGTGATGCTCAGCTGGCACACCCTGATC
>CBDTZB010000353.1:0-3653 GCA_965364795.1 uncultured Nocardioides sp. | reverse complement strand
CGGGGGAGTTGATGACCACCGTCAGCTTGGCGGCGGCCGTGGGGTCGCACTCGCCGTCAGGTCGCTTGGCGTCGAAGGTCTCGCCCTCGTCATCGCGGCCGTTGATCAGGTCGACGGTCTCACCCCAGACATCGGAGTAGGACTCGTTCAGGGCCCCGGACTGGTACTGATAGATCAGACCCGAGGTGTACTCGGTGTAGGCGTGACCCCACTCGTGGGAAACCACATCGTCTGAGGTCACCCCGTCGCAGTAGTTGGTCGTGGCGCCGTTCCAGTTGGCGTTCGGGCACTCGATACTCGGGTCATTGTTGACCGTACGCATGGTGGCGCCCGCACCGTCGTAGGAGTCCCGGCCGAAGGCGTTGAAGTAGAGCCAGTAGGAGTCGCCTGCAGTATTCACCAGGTTCTGTTGATCCGGGTTCAGGCCTCCGGGCAGCGGGTCACCCTCCTCCCAGACGGGGGCGGTGGCCGGCGAGGTTTCGTACAACTCGCGGTCTAGGGCGTCGGCGATCATTGAATAGCGGTTGACGAGTTTGCCGCTGTTGGCGTCGAGGATGAGCATTTCGCGGATGTTCTTCTGGTTCGTCACCTCGACGGTGTAGGCGAGGATCGACTCACCCGCCTCGCCCTTCAGCGCACCGACGCGGTAGATGACCAACTCGGTCGCGGAAGCCCTGATGCCGGACACATCGGCTGGCTTAGAGGTCTCGGCGCCGGTCGGCGGGTCGGTGCGAACCCAGCCAAGGGCGTTCTGCTCGACGGCGGCAACTGACTTGCGTGGGGTGACGGAGAGCGACAGATCAGGAACTGCGAAGCCGTTGACCGAGGTCAGCGAACCGGCGGGGGTGAAGTTGGCCTTCAACCGTGAAGCGAAGACCTGGACGCCCTTGTACTGCTGCTCGTAGGTCACCGTGGTGCCCGTGGGGTCGCGCTGCACGTCGGTCTGCACCAACTCAGCGGAACGGGCACCGAAGACGGTGGCGTACTCGTCGAGGAAGGCAGCGGCCTTGGCCACCGCTGATGATCGGCGGGCGCCGTCGCTGCCGGGCATGAGGTCGGCGTTGCGACCCTGGGCCCGGACGAAGGAGATGGCCCCGGTGGCTGGGTCCCGGGTGATGGCCACGTCGCCATCGGCCTCTCTGCGCATCTCTTTGACGAGCCCGTTTTCGGCGCGGGCCGAATTGGGGGCTGGTGAGGCTGCGGGTGCCCCTTGAGCCAGTGGCACGGCAGCGAGGCTCGCTCCCAACACTGCCAAACTGAGGCCTGTCTTCAGACCTGTCCTGAAAATCTTCACAAAAGTCTTCCCTCCGAGAGAAATATTCGTGGGCCCAGGGGTGAAAGTGATGTGGCCCACGCCCGACGAACTCTAGGCACCTGAATGCCTGCGGTCCAGAGCGAACCGGGAGGCATCTTGGCCGTGATCGACGGAACCTGTCCGGAAACGGGCTCTGAGGTCCGTTCGCGACACGCAACGTGTGATGCGTGGGGCTGGAGTGACAGTGGCCTAGGTTGAAGAGCATGGCGACCCGTACGTCTTCCCCGCCGGGTTCGCGCAGCAAGAGCACGACGACTTCACGATCTGGCGCTGGTGCGTCGGGACGTGGAACCACCGGCTCGAGCACGCGGACACGGAGTACGAAGAAAAAACCGACCACCCGTTCCTCGAGCAGCGCCTCGGGGTCCTCAGGCAAGCGTGCACCCGCTAAGAAGGCGCCCGCCAAGAGGCCTCCCGCTAAGAAGACAGCTGCTCAACGACCTGCTCCCCGCGCGGTTCGTAGTGGCCCTAGCCCGGTCCTACTCGTTCTTACCGCTGTTTTCCGAGCCGTCGCCGCCGTGTGGCTCAGCGTGGCTCACGGCCTCGGAGCAGCCCTACGCGGCCTCGGCCACACCGCACAGGATCTCGAGCCGGAGCAACGCCGTGACGGCGCCGGGCTCTTCCTGATCGGAACGGCCGTAGTCGCGGGAGCCGCAGTCTGGTTCGCGGTTCCCGGCGGCTTCATGGACTTCGTTCGCACGATCATCGCCGGCAGCGTCGGCAAGGTCGCCTTCCTGATGCCCCTCGTGATCGTCTTCGCGGGGTGGCGGATGATGCGTGACCCCGTCCACCAGGGCCCCGCCGGTCGACAGATCGTGGGCTGGTCCGCACTGGTCCTCGGCCTCCTCGGGATCGTTCACATCGCCAACGGAAGCCCCCGGCCGGTGGCCGGAGACACCTCCGACCTGCGCGAAGCAGGGGGAGCCATCGGCTTCATCGTGTCCTCGCTGCTCATCGACCTGCTTCGCTCGCCGTACGTCGTTGTGCCGTTGCTGGTGCTACTCGTGGTCTTCGGAGTGCTGGTGATCACCGCGACCCCCATCTACCGGGTCCCGGCCAAGATCGCCGACTTGCGCGACCGGGCCTTGGGCGCGAACCACTACGCCCACCACGATGCGGTCACCGGTGAGTTGGACGAGATTGACCCGGACATGGGTAATCCCGCCTACGACAGCCCGATTCTAGACGCCCGCGAGGTGCGCAAGCGGGCCAAGAAGAAAGACCCCATCGACGTCGCTCTCGAGCAGCCTGAGCAGGACGAGCAGGCCGAGCAGGCCGAGGAGGGCGAGGAGACCGACGCCCAACGGGCGCTGGAGGACTCGAACGTTCAGCGTGCGCTCACCGCGACCGCTGAGCGGCCCAAGGTGAAGGCGGACACGGCCTTCGACTCCACCTCGGAGGAGCTGGAGCCACCCCCACACACGCCGATCCCGCAGCGGGTCGAGCAGCTCTCGCTCTCCGGCGACATCACCTACTCCCTGCCCGAGAACGGCGTCCTCAAGCCGGGTTCGGTGCATAAGGCGAAGTCCAAGGCGAGTGACGCCGTGGTCGATCGACTCACCAGCGTGTTGGAGGAGTTCGGGATCGACGCTCAGGTGACGGGCTACACCCGTGGCCCGACCGTCACGCGCTACGAAGTCGAACTCGGTCCCGGTATCAAGGTGGAGAAGGTCACCGCCCTGTCGAAGAACATCGCCTACGCGGTGGCCTCCGCCGACGTTCGGATCCTCAGCCCCATTCCGGGCAAGTCCGCGATCGGGATCGAGATCCCCAACGTGGACAAAGAGGTCGTCTCCCTGGGCGACGTCCTGCGCTCGCCCACGGCACGCGGCGACCACCACCCGATGGTCTGCGGCCTCGGCAAGGACGTCGAGGGCGGCTTCGTTGTCGCGAACCTCGCGAAGATGCCGCACCTTCTCGTGGCCGGTGCCACCGGTTCCGGTAAGTCGAGCTTCATCAACTCGATGATCACCTCGATCCTGATGCGCTCCACCCCTGATGAGGTCCGAATGATCATGGTCGACCCCAAGCGGGTCGAGCTCAACGCCTACGAAGGCGTTCCGCACCTGATCACCCCGATCATCACCAACGCCAAGAAGGCGGCCGAGGCCTTGCAGTGGGTGGTCCGTGAGATGGACCTGCGCTACGACGACCTGGCCAACTTCGGCTTCCGCCACATCGACGACTTCAACAAGGCCGTTCGTGCTGGGAAGGTCGAGGTGCCGGCCGGCAGCGAACGCGAGCTGACGCCGTACCCCTATCTGCTGGTCATCGTGGACGAGCTGGCCGACCTGATGATGGTCTCGCCCCGAGACGTTGAAGACTCGGTCGTGCGCAT
>CBDTZB010000352.1:0-3658 GCA_965364795.1 uncultured Nocardioides sp. | reverse complement strand
CAGTGAGTAGTCTCCGCACTGTGGAGACCCCCAAGAAAGAGATCGCCCTCCTGGCGAACCCGACAGCGGGGAAAGGACGCGGCGCCCGCTACGCAGGCTCCGCCCTGGCCAGATTCCGCTCAGCCGGATGGAGCGTGCGGGCGCTGCAGGGACGAGACGCCGATGAGGCCCTGGATCTTGCTCGCCGTGCCGTTCAGTCCGGTGTCGAGGCGCTGGTGATCTGCGGCGGTGACGGCATGGTCAACCTTGGCCTGCAAGCGACGGCTCGGACCTCAACCCCGCTGGGGATCATCCCCGCCGGCACCGGCAACGACATTGCCCGCTACTTCGATCTGCCACGGGAGGATCCGACCCTCGCCGCCGATCGCATCATCACAGGGACCACTCGGACCATCGATCTCGCGCAGTGCGGTGGCCGCTACTTCGCCGCCGTCATGGCCGCAGGGTTCGACGCCGTCGTGAACGAACGCGCCAACAAGATGTCCTGGCCCCGAGGCCAGATGCGTTACAACCTCGCCACCCTCGCCGAACTGCCAACCTTCAAACCTCGTGACTACACCCTGGACCTAGACGGTCGGATCCTCCGGACTGCAGCCACGTTGGTCGCCGTCGGAAACGGTCCCTCCTTCGGCGGTGGTCTTCGGATCGCCGAGGGTGCCGACCTGAACGACGGACTGCTGGACGTCGTGCTCATCAAGCCCATGGCCAAGTGGGACCTGATCCGCACCTATCCCCAACTCTTCAAAGGCACGCACATCTCACACCCCCTCTTCGAGCGTCATCGCGTCCGACGCGTCACGATCGCTGCCGCCGGCATTGTGGGGTACGCCGACGGTGAACGGTTCGGACCGCTGCCTCTGACCATCGAATGTGTCCCCAACGCCCTGGAGGTGCTCTCATGAGCAGCGAGCCCACCGAGCCCACCGCCTCCGAGCGTTATGCCGCCTCGCGCCGAGACCACAAGTACCCCGTGCTGAAGGACTTCTCGGCCTACTACGACTTCCCCCTGGACGACTTCCAAGCCCGGGCCTGCCGGGAGATCGAGGACGGCCGCGGCGTACTCGTGGCAGCACCGACCGGATCAGGCAAGACGATCGTCGGCGAGTTCGCGATCCACCTCGCGTTGGAGACCGGGCGCAAGTGCTTCTACACCACCCCGATCAAGGCGCTGTCGAACCAGAAGTACGCCGATCTCGTGGCCCGCTACGGCCCGGACAAGGTCGGGTTGCTCACCGGTGACAACAGCGTGAACGGTGAGGCGCCGATCGTGGTGATGACCACCGAGGTCCTGCGCAACATGCTTTACGCGGGCTCGCGCACCCTAAGCACCCTGGGGTTCGTGGTGATGGACGAGGTGCACTACCTTGCCGATCGCGCTCGCGGCGCCGTCTGGGAGGAAGTGATCATCCACCTCCCCGAGTCGGTCGCGCTGATCTCTCTGTCCGCAACCGTGTCCAACGCGGAGGAGTTCGGCGAGTGGCTGGCTACCGTCCGCGGGGAGACCACGACCATCGTGGAGGAGCGCCGACCAGTGCCGCTCTACCAACACGTCATGGTCGGCAAGCGGTTGCTCGACCTGTTCGCCTCCTCCGACGTGGACGCCGCGGCGGGCTTCGTCAAGGAGGGTGCGCCAGTCAACGACGAGTTGATGAAGCTCGCCCGGGACGACTGGGCCGCCACCCGGATCAAGGACCGCCGCACCCCCAAGGGAGGCAAGGGTCGACCCGGCGAGCGGGGACCGCGTCCGGTGGGCAACGGCCGCCGCATCTGGATCCCGAGCCGGTACGACGTCATCGATCGACTTCACCGCGAGGGACTGCTCCCTGCGATCGTCTTCATCTTCAGCCGCGTCGGCTGCGACGCTGCGGTGACGCAGTGCCTCAACGCTGGCGTACGGCTGACCACGCCGGAGGAACGCGACGAGATCCACGGCTTCGTCGAAGCCGCCTGCCGGGATCTGCCACCCGATGACCTGCACGTGTTGGGCTATCACGACTTTCTGGAGGCCCTGACCCGTGGCGTGGCTGCCCACCACGCCGGCATGCTGCCCGCGTTCAAGTCAGTGGTGGAGGAGCTTTACGTCCGGGGATTGTGCAAGGTGGTCTTCGCGACCGAGACCCTGGCGCTCGGCATCAACATGCCGGCTCGCACCGTGGTGATCGAGAAGTTGTCGAAGTGGAACGGTGAGACCCATGCGGACATCTCGCCGGGGGAGTACACCCAACTCACCGGTCGGGCCGGTCGGCGCGGACTAGATATCGAAGGCCACGCGGTCGTGCTGTGGCAGCCGGGGATCAACCCCCGCGAGGTTGCCGGTCTGGCCTCGACGCGCACCTATCCGCTGCGCTCATCGTTCCGTCCGTCGTACAACATGGCGGTGAACCTGGTCCACCAGTTCGGACGTCACCGTTCCCGAGAACTTCTGGAGCAGTCGTTCGCTCAGTTCCAGGCGGACAAGGCCGTGGTCGGGTTGGCCCGACAGCTACGCAAGGCAGAAGACGCGCTGGACGGGTACGCCGAGGCGGCGACCTGTCACCTGGGCGACTTCATGGAGTACGCCGGCATCCGCCGTCAGATCAACGATCTGGAGAAGGGTGCCAGCAGGAACCGCCGGGCCGACCGTCGCGACGAGGCCGCAGAGTCCCTGCGGGCCCTGAAACCCGGCGACGTGATCCAGGTGCCGGCCGGCAAGTTCTCCGGGTACGCCGTGGTGGTGGACCCGGGCTGGTCGCCCGCGGATCAGGGCGGTCCCCGGCCCTATGTCGTGACCGCCGAGCGGCAGGCTCGCCGTCTGGCCATGATCGATTTCCCCACGCCGGTGGAGGCCGTCACCCGGATCAAGGTCCCGAAGAACTTCAACGGACGCAACCCGCAGATGCGACGCGATCTGGCGTCCGCATTGCGCACCAAGACGCACGGGTTGATCCCGCCGCCTCCCTCAGCCGCCAGACAGGATCGTGTGCGCACCCGCGGAGGCGTCGTCACGCCCAGTGGCCAGGATGAGCAGGTGGCCGAACTGCGCGCGCAGATGCGCGCACATCCCTGTCACGGGTGCTCGGATCGGGAGGACCACGCACGCTGGAGCGAACGATGGTTCAAGCTCAACCGGGACGCGCGGGTGCTCGAGAAGCGGATCGAGCGTCGTACCAACACCGTGGCGCGGCAGTTCGACCGCGTGTGTGAGGTCCTGACGGTCCTGGAGTACCTCGACGACGAGGGCATCACCGAACGCGGTCAAGGCCTGATGCGCATCTACTCCGACATGGATCTGTTGGTCGCGGAGTCCTTGCGATCCGGGCTATGGGAAGGCCTGTCGCCCCCGGAGTTGGCGGCCGTGCTGTCCGTCATGGTCTTCGAGGCTCGACGCCCCGACAACGCTTCGGCGCCGAGAATCCCGGGCGGACGGGTCAAGCCGATCGTCGCGGAGATGGTGCGGCTGTGGGGCGACCTAGACGCTCTCGAACGCGAGAAACATCTGGACTTCTTGCGCCAACCCGACCTCGGGTTCGCGTGGATCGCCTACCGCTGGGCCCAGGGGGACGATCTGGACGACGTACTTGGCGAGTCAGACCTGGCGGCCGGCGACTTCGTCCGCTGGATGAAGCAACTCGTCGACCTCACCGGTCAGGTGGCCATGGCCGCCCCCACGGGCGACCTG
>CBDTZB010000351.1:0-3688 GCA_965364795.1 uncultured Nocardioides sp. | reverse complement strand
CCGCTTTGGCTCTCGACGGCTAGGGGTTGCTCATCGTCGAAGTAGTCCACTGCGGCGATGGCGGCCAGCACAGCGGTGACCAGGGTCAGCACGAAGAGGGCAAGGACCTGCAGCCGATCGCTCAGGGGCCCCCCGCGCAAGCCGCTGATCTGCTTCTCCGTCGATGACACGCGGCGATTCTAGGCGGACTTCTCGTCACTTCACACTCGGCTGGCGTCTCGCTGGTCAGACGGGGGGCCCAAGTGGAGGTCACTTCGGAGAAATCGGTCGAGAGATCAAGGAGTGTGGCGGTGCGCTCACGGCCGTGGGGTTTCTGGCATAGTCCGCCCCGTGAGCACCGACCCTGGAACAGAGCGTCGCGCGCTGGTCGTTGAGGACGATGAAGACATCCGGTCACTGATCGAGTTCACCCTCAGCACCCAGGGCTTCCAGGTCACCAGCGTCGAGAGCGGTCTGGAGGCCCTTGAGGTCGTCCGCACCTCGGACCCGGACCTGATCACGCTCGATCTGGGACTTCCCGGAATCGACGGGATCGAGACGTGCCGCAGGATCCGTGAGATTAGCGATGCCTACGTGGTCATGATCACCTCCCGCGACGACGAGATCGACCGCCTGTTGGGGTTGGAGACGGGCGCCGACGACTTCTTGTCGAAGCCCTTCAGCGTCCGCGAACTCAAAGCGCGCGTCAACGCGCTCTTCCGGCGCCCCCGCCGCGGGCCGGTGGCGCCAGTCGTCGACCCGAAAGCCGACCTCCACGAAGTGCTCGAACACGGCGCTCTGCGCGTCGACGTGGACGGCCGCCGCGCATTCCGTCAGGCAGATGAGTTGGAACTCACCCGCACGGAGTTCGATCTCCTGACCGAGTTGATGCGAACACCTGCCCGAGTCTGGACACGCGAGGCGCTCCTACGCTCCGTCTGGGGCACCGACTGGGCGACCGACACCCACCTGGTGGAGGTCCATATCGGCAACCTGCGCCGGAAGTTGGGCGAGACGAGCGGTCAGTTCATCCGCACTGTGCGTGGCGTGGGCTATCGCATGGAAACACCCGACTAGTCGTCCCACCCCCGGGCACACAACAATCCTCTTCAGCCAGGAACTCGCCCAACAACGAGTCCAGCTGTCGAGTTGCTGGCGTCAGCATGGCCGCGGTGACACGAGCGCGGGGAAGGTCACCGCCGCTCAGCGCGACCTTGAGTCGATGGGCCAGTTCTGCGGTCTCGCAGGCACCCACCATGGCGGAGGACGCTTTGAGGCTCAACACGGCATCCATGGCCTGATCCAGATCCGCCGAGGCGAGGGCGTCGACGATCCGGCACACCCGACGCTCCAGCAGCGCTCGGTAGCGGCGGACGTACTCGCGCATCGCCTCGTGGCTCCTGGCCTCCTCGGCCAAGCGAACCAGGTCACGTGCATCGAAGACCATCATCGGCGGCCCTGACCCAGCGCCCACGAGTCACCGGGCACGACGCCATGAAGCGGGCCCAAAGGTACCGCTGTGTGTGGGGTCCCGAGACGTCGAAGCATTCCTGTACTGTCCCGCGCTCACCGCAACGTTATGGCGTGCTCAACCTCAAGGAAGCCTCAAGACTCCTCCCGCCAGCAGCTCCGGTCACTCCCAGAAGACCCGTTCCACCACGGTGCGGGAGACGCGCATGGTGCGCAAAAAGTCGTTGACCATCGCGTCGGTGTGCGCCGGCGGGTAGCCGAGGATGTTTGCCACCGACGCCCGCTCGCGGGCGTCACGCGGCAGCGAGTCCGAGGGCTTCCCTCGCGCCAGGGTCACGGCGTTCCGCACCCGGCTCACCGTCCGCCAACCCACCGCAAGCGTCTCCGCGTCCTCAGCCGCGAGCAAACCGGCTGCGGCGGCCGCCGCCAGAGCGTCGAGGGTTCGTGGGGTCCGCAGACCTTCGACCTGCCCGGCGTGACGCATCTGCAGCAGTTGCACGGTCCATTCGATATCGGCCAGGCCACCGTGGCCGAGTTTCAGGTGCGCCTGACGGTCGGCCCCGCGGGGAAGCCGCTCCTCCTCGACCCGAGCCTTGATCCGGCGCACCTCGATGATGTCGTCCTCGCTGAGCCCGTCGACCGGGTAGCGCAACGGATCGATCAGTGCGGTGAAACGTTCGCGCAGTTCCAGATCGCCCACGACTGCGTCGGCGCGCAGCAGAGCCTGGGCCTCCCAGACCTTCGACCACTTCGCGTAGTAGGCGGCGTAGGAGTCGATGGTGCGCACCAGGGGCCCCTGCTTGCCCTCGGGCCGCAGACCGGCGTCGACCTCCAGGGCAGGGTCATCGCCGGGTACCGCCAACATGTTGCGCAACTCGTTGGCGACGGCCTGAGCGAACGACGAGGCCGCAGTGGGATCGGAACCGGGGACCGGGTCATGGACGAACAACACGTCGGCGTCGCTGCCGTAGGAAAGCTCAAAACCGCCGTACCGTCCCATCGCAATGATCGCGATCCGGGTCGGGGCTTCATCCAGTTTGCGCTCTTTGAGCACGCGGGTCGTCACGACCTCCAAGGTCGCCTCCAGCGTGGCGTCGGTCAGGCGCGAAAGCCCCGCCCCCACGTCCGCCACGTCGATCAGCCCCAGCACCTCTCCTGACGCCAGGCGCAACAGTTCCCGACGGCGTACGGCGCGCAACGCCCGGACCGACTTCTCCGCAGAGTCCTGGCGACGCCCGGTGGACCGCATCTCCTCGGTCAGCGCGGCCCCATCCGGGGGCGACAACTCTCCGCCGAGGATGCGGACCCCCTGTGGCTCGCGCTCCAGGAGTGAGGTGGCGTAGCGGGACGTGGACAACAGTTGGGCCAGTCGCTGGGCCACCGCACCCTCATCGCGCAGCGTCTTGAGATACCAGGGAGTCCGCCCCAGCGCCTCGCTGATCCGACGGAAACCGAAGAGTCCTGCGTCCGGGTCCGGCCCCTCGGCGAACCACTCCAACATGGCCGGCAGCAGTGCTCGTTGCACCGTGGCGGTCCGGGAGACCCCTGTGGTGAGGGCCTCGAGGTTGCGCAGCGCCGCTCCGGCGTCGGCGTACCCCAGAGCATGCAGACGATCGCGCGCCGCCTCGGAGGACAGGCGCGCCTCCTCGCCGGGAATCTTCGCGACTGCCGCAAGCAGAGGCCGGTAGAAGAGCTTCTCGTGAAGTCGACGCACTTCACGTCGGTGGTAGCGCCAGGCCTTGTCGAAGGAACCGATCGGGTCCTTGAAGTACCCCAGGTTCCGGCCCAGGCGGCGCAGGGACTCCTCGTCCTCCGGCACCACATGGATTCGTCGCAACCGGTGCAGCTGGATCCGGTGTTCCAGGGTGCGCAGGAACGAGTACGCCTCGTGCAGGGCCTCCCCGTCCTCGCGGCCGACGTACCCCGCCTCCGTCAGCTGATCCAGGGCGCTCAACGTCGTAGGGGCCCGGATCCGGTCATCGGCGCGACCGTGCACCAACTGCAAGAGCTGGACGGCGAACTCGACGTCGCGCAGTCCACCGGAGCCCAACTTCAGTTGGCGGTCAGCCTCACGGGCCGGGATGTGTTCGACGACCCGACGCCGCATCGCCTGGGCGTCGGCTACGAACCCGTCCCGCTCGGCGGCGCTCCAGATCATCGGCGACACCATCTCGACGTACTCGGCGCCGAGCGCTTTGTCCCCGGCCACGGGACGAGCCTTGAGAAGCGCCTGGAACTC
>CBDTZB010000350.1:0-3690 GCA_965364795.1 uncultured Nocardioides sp. | reverse complement strand
TGGAACTCCCAGGTCTTGGCCCATCGGTCGTAGTAGCCACGGTGGCTGGCCAGGGTGCGCGTCAGCGGACCCTGGCTTCCCTCCGGTCGCAGCCCAGCGTCAACGGGCCAGATCGTGCCCTCCCCGGTGTGGTCGGAGCAGATCCTGATCAGGTGTCCGGCGAGCTGGGTGGCGATCCGGTTCGCCGATTGCTCGGCCGCGTGGTCCTCCGGGTCGGTGCCGTGAGGGACCGCGTGGACGAAGATGACGTCGACGTCGGACACGTAGTTCAGTTCGTGTCCACCGCACTTGCCCATGGCGATCACGCTCAGACGGGTCTGGTGAGCCTGCTCCCCCACCCGCTGGCGGGCGACCGCGAGAGCGGCTTCCAGGGTCCCGTCCGCAAGCTCGGCCAACTCGGCCGCGACGTCGTCGATCCGCATGTCATGGGCCAGGTCTCGTGCCGCGAGGCGAAGCAGCACGCGGCGGTACTCCACGCGCAACGCGTCGAGACACTCCTCGTCGGGCAGGGTGGCCACCGGTTCGGCATCGGTGGCCGACGCTCCCACGCACTCCAGCAGCCCTGCCCGCACGGCGTACGCCGCAGGTCGGGTGGATCCCAGCAGTGGGTCGGTCAACTCGTGCCAATGATCCGGGTGTTGGGCCAGATGGTCGGTGAGCGCCTCGCTGGCCCCGAGAACGGTGAGCAACCTCATCGCGCTGCCCTCGTCGCGGTCCAACGTGTCAATCAGGTCCTGGGCGTCCGAAGTCGCCTCGATCAGACGCATCAACCCGTCCAAGGCGCCGTCAGGGTCGGCAGTCGCGGCCAGCATGGAGACCAGCGAGTTCGAGCACGGTCCGAGCGTGGCCAGGCGTTGCGACCCGATCTCCGCCTCGAGGAAGCCCAACCGCAACAGGTTGCGCTTGCTGCAGGATCCTCCCGGAGAGATGGTCATCGACCCGTTCCTCCAGAGCGCAACAACCCGACGAAGGACTCGGCCAGCGGGCGCCAGGTCGTTTCGAGTTCGTCCCGCGAGTCGGCGATGAGTCTCAAAAGCGCCTGCTGATCAACACCCTGCGCCTCGTGTCGGCTGGCGTCCTTCGCTGCCCACGGTGCGACCAGGGTCTCGTCGACCTCCGGGTGCCACTGCACGCCCCACACGGTCTCAGCGAACCTGGCCGCCTGGAGATCCCCGGCAGGGGTCTGGGCCAACACGGTCGCTTCGGCGGGAAGGGTGAGGACCAGGTCGTCGTTCCACTGGACGCCGCGAGCAACGCCCTCGCCGGGTTTCACCACGCCCAGCAGTGGGTCCTCGGCTGCCGCTGGCTGCCACTGGATCGGAGTCATCCCGATCTGTTGACCGCGGGGGCTTCGACCGACCTCGCCGCCGAAGGCCAGCGCACAGAGTTGGTGTCCCAGACACACCCCCAAGGTGGGGACCGCACGCTGTGCGGCATCGCGGATGAGGTGCCGGGTCGGCTCCAGCCACGGGTGCTGCCCGTCGTCCCAGGCGTCCATTGGACCGCCCAGCACTAGCAGTCCGTCCACGGCACCCGGCCCCTGGAGAACAGGCAGCGCGTCACCTTTGTAGGGGCGTCGGACGTCGAGTTCAGCCCCGGCCGACTCAAGCCACTCCCCCAGCAACCCCGGTGGGCAGAACACATCGTGTTCGATAACGCCGATCCGCGGGCTCATGCTTCGTCCGGTCCCAGGGCGAGGAACAAGATGGCCAAACCGAGGACAGCCCAGACGAATCCGAGCACCAGGCCGGCGGTGGGCAGGGCGAAGATCATGGCCAGGAATCCACAGGCGGCGCACGCACGTCGTACCGCAGGGGACCGTTGGGGCAGCGCGAACCAGGTCGCCGCGCAAGCGACGAGCAGGATGAGCGACAGGACCGTGAGGACGGTGCCTGAACGGCGCACACCGGCGTCGTCGGTGTCCCCGGTGATCAGCACATAGAGCCCGATCCCCGCACCGATCAGCGCGGTTCCGGCCAGGGATCCGACGGCGATCCGCAGCCGGCGGACGCGGTCGTCCCCGTAAACCGAGGGGGTGGTGATGCTCGTGGTGGCCATAGGTCGGTCAGTTCGCCGCACTCAGATGACGGGCAGCATCATGTCGCGCTCGTAGGCCGAGACCTGACCGCGGTACTCGTCCCACTCGGCGCGCTTGTTGCGGAGGAAGAAGTCGTAGACCTGCTCCCCCAGGGTCTCGGCGAGGAACTCCGAGTTCTCCGCGATCTCGATCGCGTCGTGCAGGCTCTTGGGTAGCGGGTCGATGCCGAGGCTGTTGCGCTCACGCTCCGTCAGCGACCAGACGTCGTCTTCCGCCTCGCGGGGCAGCACGTACTCGTTCTCGATGCCCTTCATCCCGGCGGCGAGCACCACGGCGTAGGCCAGGTAGGGGTTGCAGGCGGCGTCGATGGTGCGCAACTCAACCCGCGTGGAGGCGCCCTTGTTGGGCTTGTACATCGGGACCCGCACCATCGCGGACCGGTTGTTGTGCCCCCAGCAGATATAGGACGGTGCTTCACCGCCGAACATCATCCGCTTGTAGGAGTTGACCCACTGGTTGGTCACGACGCTCAACTCGGGGGCGTGGTGCAGGACGCCGGCGATGAACTGGCGCCCCGTCGCCGACAGGCTGTATTCGGCCCCGGCCTCGTAGAAGGCGTTCTGGTCGCCTTCGAAGAGGCTGACGTGGGTGTGCATGCCCGAACCGGGGTGGGTGGTGAAGGGCTTGGGCATGAAGCTGGCCCAGATGCCCTGGTTGAGCGCGACCTCCCGGATGACGGTGCGAAAGGTCATGATGTTGTCGGCCGTGCTGAGCGCGTCGGCGTAGCGCAGGTCGATCTCCTGCTGCCCCGGGCCTGCCTCATGGTGGCTGAACTCCACCGAGATGCCCATGGCTTCAAGCATCGAGATCGCCTCGCGGCGGAAGTCCGAACCCATCGACTGAGCGGTGTGGTCGAAGTAGCCACTGCGGTCGACCGGGATCGGTTCGTCGCCCGCCGACGGAGTGTTCTTGAAGAGGTAGAACTCGATCTCGGGGTGGGTGTAGAAGGTGAACCCGCGATCGGCGGCGGCACTGAGCGTGCGCTTGAGGACGTTGCGCGGATCGGCGTACGACGAGGAGCCGTCGGGCATCACGATGTCGCAGAACATCCGCGCGGTCGCTGGGCCCTGGTCGCGCCACGGCAGGATCTGGAAGGTGGAAGGGTCGGGCTTGGCCAACATGTCGGCCTCGAAGACCCGCGCGAAGCCTTCGATGGCCGAGCCGTCGAAGCCGATGCCTTCCTCGAAGGCACCCTCGAGTTCGGCCGGTGCGATAGCCACCGATTTCAGTGACCCGAGCACGTCGGTGAACCACAACCGCACGAACCGCACGTCGCGCTCCTCGAGCGCCCGGAGAACGAAGTCTTCCTGCTTACCCATGTGGTCACCCTAGGGGTGGTGGGCTCTCACGTGTTGCTGGTGTCCGTGAGTTGCTCAGTCCTGGGGCACTGTCTCGTCGAGTTCGCGCAGCCACGCCGCCGGCGAGGCGTCCGACGGCATCCGCCAGTCGCCACGTGGGGACATCGTTCCGCCGGCGCTGACCTTGGGTCCGTTGGGTAGGGCGGAGCGCTTGAATTGGCTGGTGAAGAAGCGGCGGATGAAGACCTCGAGCCAGCGCCGAACGGTCGGCAGGTCGTAGGCGACCCGACGTTC
>CBDTZB010000349.1:0-3734 GCA_965364795.1 uncultured Nocardioides sp. | reverse complement strand
TCCTGATGACCGGGCTGTTCTTCCTCGGCCGCGGCGTCATGAAGACCGGCGAGTACCGGCCCAGGCTCGTCCGAGCCGCCGTCAGCATCCCCGTCCTGCTCGTCGCGCTGCTCGCGATCACCGCATCGTTCCTGCTCATCGACCGCGGCACCACTACCACACGATTTATGATCGACCTCGGCGCACAGCCAGCGGCGGCGGTCTACTCGATCATCAACTTCACCTACTGCCTCGTCATTGTCGTGGCGATGCTCGTCCTCGCCATAAGGCAGTACCGGCACAACACCGGCATCCAGCACCTCCCCGCGGCACTGTTGAGCCTGGGGTCGGCGTTCGGCGTCGCGCTCTGCCTCGCCGTGATCGTCATGGACGTTGCCCACGCCACGGGCCACCTCGACCTCATGCACACTATCCAGTCCGCCTACGATCCGCTCTCCGTCCTGACCTTCGTGTTCCTCTGTGCCGGGTTCGCGATCCAGCCTGCCGTCCGTCGCGCTCAGCACCGCGCCCGGCAGAGGCAGACCGTCGCCCTCACAGCGCAGCTGGAGTCGCTTTGGCACCAGGCGACGCGCGCACGGCCCGGGCTGAGCCAGGCCGACCCCCTCGCCGCCAGTAGCGAAGACCCCGAAGGGCACCTCCACCGAGTGATCGTCGAAATCCGCGACGCGATGATCGACCCTCGCATCACCTTCGACATCAGCACCGACGACCGCGACCTGCTCGAACGCGCCGAGAGCCACCTCGTCGGAAGCGACAGTGCCCTCGCGACGACCTCGCCCGTTCCCTACGTCGAGGAGCGGGAGTCGTGATAGGCCGCATCGCTCTCGGCGCTGGGGCCGCGGCGGCAGCGGTTGCCGGGGTCGGGTGGGCCATCGCGCGGCGGCTCACCGCACCCGTCGGCCCACGAATGTTCGACCTCACCGTTCGAGGCGTCGAGTACACCGACGACGGCGACCTGATCGTGCTCGACCGCACCGACCAGGCCGCCGCGCCAGGCATCTACAATCTCTGGTTCGAGCACGGCGGCTGGGCGCAGCTCGCCACAGATAGCGTCGATCGAGGACCCACCCGCGTCGCTCGCAGGATCACGGGCACCACATCGGGTTTCACTCCGAAGACCGGCGATTGCGCCTCCTGGAGCGGCATCTACTACGCCACCCCAGCCGACGCCGGACTCCACACACGCGACATCACCATCACGACCCCCGCAGGACCATGCCCGGCCTGGCGCATCGACGGCGACCTCGCGACCTGGGCCATCCACATCCACGGCCTCGGCAGCACCCGCGCCGGCACCCTCCGCGGCGTCCTCGCCGCAACCGAACTCGGCTACACCTCCCTCGTCGTCAGCTACCGCAACACAGCAGAAGGGCCGCGAGTTGGCACCGGCCGGACGACCTTCGGCTACGCAGAGACGAGCGACGTTGACGAGGCCATCGGGTACGCCGTCCGACGAGGAGCCGAACAGGTCGTGATCTTCGGCTGGTCGATGGGTGCCGCTGTCGCTCTCCAGCTCGCCGACCACCCGCGACATCCGGGACTGATCGCCGCGCTCGTACTCGACTCCCCAGTCCTCAACTGGACCGAAGTCATCAAGTCCAACTGCGCCCGCAGCGGATGGCCTGCAGCAGCCGGGCACCTCGCGATCCCGTGGCTCACCCTCGACCCACTGGCACGCACAGTCGGCCTGCCAGGACGCATCCCACTTCCCACCTTCGACTGGACATCCCGAGCCGTAGAGCTCAACACGCCGACCCTGATCCTCCACGGCACCCGAGACGACTCCGTGCCGATCCGGCTCTCACAAGCACTCCGAGACGCTCGCCCGGACCTCGTTGAGCTTGAGACCTTCGATGCCGGCCACACCCTCTGCTGGAACAGCGATCTGGACCGCTGGCGGAACACGGTGACCGCCTGGCTCAAGGTGCGCATCCCACGCTGATCGGCAGAACGCAGCGGCCACTCTCGAAACCCGTCTCGTTCGGCCACGCCCGGAGAAACCCAACTCAAGCCGTACCTCAGCCGGTATCATCGTGGGTGTTGGCCTGCCTGGGCCATTGAGCGAGGGAGGACCAACGTGGCTGAGCCGTGGCTGTCCGCAGACGACATCGCCGCCCACCTCGGGGTCACCAAAGACACCGTCTACACCTGGATCGCCGAGAAGGCCATGCCCGCCCACAAGGTCGGACGCCTCTGGAAGTTCCAAGCCAGCGAGATAGACGACTGGGTGCGCGCGGGTGCGGCGGCCAGTGACCAAGAGCTCCACGTAGCCCATCCCGGTGTCGGTGGACGCTCCTACGCTCATGACAACGACGAGCACCGGGAGGGGGGAAGATGAACCTGAAAGACGCCCAGCGCTTGGTGAAGTCCAAGCAACGCGTTGCGGACCACGGCGAGGTGTTCACGCCGGCGTGGATGGTCGAGGACATGCTCGACCTCGTTAAGCACGAGTCTGAGCGGATCGACTCCCGCGTACTCGAACCCGCCTGCGGCTCGGGCAACTTCCTCATCCCCGTCCTGGCTCGCAAGCTCGCCACGGTCGAGCTTCGGCACGGCAAGAGCGAGTTCGAGAAGCGCCACTACGCATTGTTCGCGCTCATGTGCACCTACGGTATCGAACTTCTCGCAGACAACGCCGAAGAGTGCCGTCACAATCTCGCCGAGGTGTTCAACACGTTCTTGGGTATCGGCAACGATGACCAGTGGGCACGAGCGGCCCGCGCGGTTCTCACCGTGAACATCGTCCAGGGCGATGCCTTGACCATGACCGTGCCAAGCGGCCAGCCGATCACCTTTCCTGAGTGGGGCTACCTCGGCAAAGGCAAGTTCCAGAGGCGCGACTTTCGCTACGACGACCTCACTCAGCGCGCCTCGTACGAGGGAACCCTATTCGGCGAGCTCGATGACGAGGACCTGTTCGTCCCCGCGCAGACTTACCCGACGATGACCGTCATTCAGATCGCCGAGGCCGCCGCGTGACCCTTGCACCTTTGACTCTCCGAGGGCACAACCCGGATGTCTTGACCTGCATCGCGAACCTCTCCAACGATGAGGTCTTCACCCCGCCGGAGTTCGCGAACCAGATGCTCGACACGCTTGCCGCCGCGTGGGCAGACGCCAACGACGGCGCCGACATCTGGGCCAACCCCGATGTCACGTTCCTCGATCCGTTCACCAAGTCTGGTGTGTTCCTCCGCGAGATCGTGCGCCGACTCACCGACGGCCTGATCCTGACGATCCCCGACCTCACCGAACGCGTCGATCACATCCTCACCCACCAAGTGTTCGGCATCGGGATCACCCAGCTCACGGCGCTGCTCGCGCGCCGGAGCGTCTACTGCTCGAAGTTCGCCAACGGCCCGCACTCGATCGCTAGGTCATTCACGACCGAGGACGGCAACATCTGGTTCGAGCGCACCGAGCACACCTGGGGCGGCGGGAAGCGGGAGTTCCGTGCTGATCCACTGACCAGCGAGGAAGTCGCCGTCTATACCAACCGCAAGTGCATCTACTGCGGCGCAGGCGAGGATGACTACGCCCGTGGTGACGACCTTGAGACTCACGCCTACGCCTTCATCCACACCGACGACATCAAAGCCCGCATCGCGGAGCTGTTCGGAGACACCATGCAGTTCGACGTCATCATCGGCAACCCGCCCTACCAGCTCAGCGACGGCGGTCATGGGACCAGCGCCGCCCCGATCTATCAACTCTTCGTAGAGCAGGCCAAGAAA
>CBDTZB010000348.1:0-3736 GCA_965364795.1 uncultured Nocardioides sp. | reverse complement strand
AGGTAGCCCGCGGCCGCGAGGGCGGCGTCGTCGATGTCATTGGGGTCCGACACGCCGTCGCCGTCGCCATCGCGACCGGACACCGCCCAGGTGGTGGGAATGAACTGCATGGGGCCAACGGCCCGGTCCCAGACCTTGTCGCCGTCCAGCTTGCCGTTGTCACTGTCCCGGATGGCCGCCACCGGACCGATTCCGTTGAGGGCGACGCCACGGATCCGCGGGCGCGGGTAGCCGTCGACCCCGAGCACCGAGCCGCCGTACCGGCCGTGGTCGGACTCCACCCGGCCGATACCGGCCAACAGCGTCCAGGGAAGGTTGCACCCGGGGCGCGTCTGCTCGATGGTTCTAGCCGCACGCTGGTAGGCGGCCTTGGCGATTTCAGGAAGTCCGTGGTTGCCCTCGGCGCTGATGCCGACGAGGCTACGCCCGTTTGGCGCGACCTGGTCGGTGGTGTCGACGGGCTCGAAGTTGGCACCCGCGATGTAGAAAAGGGTGGGTACCGCGGTGGACTGCGTCCCCACGAAGGAGGTCGAGGTTGCCGAGTGCGCGGCCGGATCTTCGGCTCCGGAGGAGCTGGCGACCGCGACGGCAAGGCCCCCGCCGCTGGCCAGAACCACCGCGGCAGCTATCAGCCCCAGCTCGGTTCGACGCATGCGCTGCATCACCCGCACTACTCCCCCACCACGAATCCATCTCCACGCCGAGACCTCATCCGTATCGTAGGTCACAGGTGGATATAACCGCTCAACAACAGCCAATCAGCTCCTTCTCGGATCCGAGAGCGCTATTGAGTGATGCGGTAGGCGTCGAACACCCCCGGCACCTTCTTCACAGCCCGCAGCACGTTGTCGAGGTGCTTGGCTTCGGCCATCTCGAAGGTGAACCGGGTTTTGGCCACCCGGTCGCGAGAGGTCGAGAGGTTCGCGCTGAGAATATTCACGTGTTCGTCACTCAAGACCATCGTGATGTCAGAGAGCAACCGAGATCGGTCGATGGCCTCCACCTGAATGTTGACCAAGAAGGTGGACGACCCGGTGGGAGCCCACTCGACGGGCAGGACCCGTTCGGGCTGCGCCCGCAAGCTGTCAGCATTGGTGCAGTCCGCCCGGTGCACCGAGACTCCGTCGCCCTTGGTGATGAAGCCGAGGATCTCGTCGGGAGGGACGGGTGTGCAGCACTTGGCGAGCTTGGCCCAGGTGTCCGGGGACCCGGTCACCATGACCCCAGAGTCACCTCCGCTGGCCGCCCGGTTGCGGCGTCGGCCGGTGATCTGGACGGCCTCGGCGAGATCCTCCTCCGCGGCGTCGCTTCCACCGTGGATCTTCACGACCTGCCGGGTGACCGACTGGGCGCTGAGATTGCCTTCGCCGATGGCGGCGTAGAGAGCGGTGACGTCACCGAGGTTGAAGTGCTCTGCCGCCTGACCCAGGGAGTCGTGCGTCAACAGTTGCTTGAACGGCAGCGTCTCCTTGCGCATGGCCTTGATCAGCAACTCCTTGCCGCGGTCGACGGCCTCCTCGCGGCGCTCCTTGCTGAACCAGTGCCGGATCTTCGACCGCGCGCGTGGTGACTTCACAAACGTGAGCCAGTCACGAGAAGGGCCTGCGTCCTCAGACCGTGAGGTGAAGACCTCCACGACGTCGCCGTTCTCGAGCGTCGACTCGAGCGGGACGAGTCGCCCGTTGACCCGAGCGCCGATAGTGGCGTGACCCACCTCGGTGTGTACGGCGTAGGCGAAGTCCACCGGAGTTGAGCCAGCCGTCAGGGCGATGACATCCCCGCGCGGGGTGAAAACGTAGGTCTCAGCCCGGTTGATCTCGAAGCGCAGCGATTCCAGGAACTCACTGGGGTCGTCAACTTCGCTCTGCCAGTCGAGCAACTGCCGGACCCAGCCCATATCTGCCGGCACGTCGTCGTTGCGTTCACTCGGCGAGGTCTTGCCGGTCTTACCGTTGTCGCTGCCCGAGCGTGAGACGTCTTTGTACTTCCAGTGGGCTGCGACGCCGTACTCCGCCCGGCGGTGTTGGGCGAAGGTGCGGATCTGCATCTCCACGGTCTTGCCCTCGGGCCCGATGACCGTCGTGTGGAGTGATTGGTACATGTTGAACTTGGGCATGGCCAAGTAGTCCTTGAACCGGCCCAGCACCGGGTTCCACCGAGAGTGCAGCACCCCCAGCACCGAGTAACAGTCGCGGTCCTCCTCGACCAGGATGCGAATCCCGACCAGGTCGTAGATCGCGGTGAAGTCGCGCTTGCCCACGATCATCTTCTGGTAGATCGAGTAGTAGTGCTTGGGTCGGCCGGTGACGGTGGCCTTGATCTTCGCTTCGCGCAGATCGTCTTCCACCCGGCTGATCACCTCGGCGAGAAACTGCTCCCGCGAAGGTGCGCGCTCGGCGACCATCCGAACGATCTCGTCGTAGATCTTCGGGTGCAGGGTCGCGAAGGCGAGGTCTTCGAGCTCCCACTTGATGGTGTTCATGCCCAGCCGGTGAGCCAACGGGGCGTAGATATCGAGCGTCTCGCGCGCGGTGCGCTCCTGGCTGCGCTGCGGCACGTAGCGCAGCGTTCGCATGTTGTGAAGGCGGTCGGCAAGCTTGATGACCAGGACCCGGATGTCGCGAGACATCGCGACGATCATCTTGCGGATCGTCTCCGCCTGAGCGGAGTCGCCGTACTGAACCTTGTCGAGTTTGGTGACTCCATCGACCATCTGCGCGACCTCGTCCCCGAAGTCCGCGCGGCACTGCTCAAGGGTGTAGGGCGTGTCCTCAACTGTGTCGTGCAGAAGCGCAGCCACCAGGGTCGGCTCAGTCATACCGATGCCGGCGAGGATCGTGGTCACCGCCAGCGGGTGGGTGATGTAGGGATCACCGCTCTTGCGCATCTGGGTGCCGTGCATCTTCTCGGCCAGGCGGTAGGCACGCTCAAGCAGAGCCAGGTCTGCCTTGGGGTGGTTGGCCCGCACCGCACGGAACAGTGGCTCGAGCACCGGGCTGCCGGGCTCACCCTTGGTCCCCATCCGAGCCAACCGCGCTCGCATGCTGCGAGCGGCCGGTCCGACACTCCCGGAGACCGAACTCGCCCTCAACTCAGCGCTCTCCGACGGCACGATCGGGTCTCGTGAGGGCGATGCCCCCAGGTCCTCGCTCATCGCCGCACTCCCATCACATCAGTGTAGTGCGCAACGAGACGAGGCTTAGAGGAACCTCAGATGACCGACAGCGAGGTGATCGGCAGATCCCCCACGTGCGCACGACCGTTGAGGAACGACAACTCCATGAGGAGGGCGGCGCCCACGACTGTCGCAGCGCACGCCTCGATGAGTTCCTGGGTCGCCCGCAGCGTGCCTCCGGTCGCGAGGACGTCGTCGACCACGAGTACACGATCTCCGGCGCTCAGGGCGTCGCGGTGGATCTGCAGGGTCGAGTCGCCATACTCCAGCGAGTAGGACACAGAGTGCACCGCGCTGGGCAACTTGCCCGGCTTGCGCACCGGAATGAACCCGACCCCAAGCGCCATGGCGACCGGAGCGCCGAAGAGGAACCCGCGAGCCTCCATCCCGACGATCGCATCGACGGTCGGCCGACCGGACTCGTCACGGGCCACGTCAGCCAGCGCCTCGATGATCGCTCGGAATCCGACGGGATCCGCGAGCAGCGGGGTGATGTCCTTGAACACGATCCCCGGCTCCGGGAAGTCCGTGACATCACGGACCAGTCGCGCCAGCGTCTCG
>CBDTZB010000347.1:0-3739 GCA_965364795.1 uncultured Nocardioides sp. | reverse complement strand
TGTACGCCTCGCGGTACCGCATCGAGCGACAAATCGGTCGCGGCGGGATGGGCTACGTCTATGAAGCGCACGACGAGCAGCTCAACCGTCCGGTAGCGATCAAGGTGGTCCGTGCGGACGACGACGGTGACCACCACTACGCCCAGCGATTCGCACGCGAGGCCCGCGTCCTGGCGAAGATCCGTTCCCGGCACACGGTCACCATCCACGAGCACGGTGAGTTCGATGAAACGGTCTACCTCGTCACCGACCTGATGCCCGAGGGCGACCTGCACACATGGCTGTTGCGTGAGGGCCCGATGTCGTGGCGGAACGCTCTTTCGGTCACGGCTCAGGTGTGTGAAGCACTCGAGGACACCCACCGTGCTGGGATCGTCCACCGAGACGTCAAGCCGAGCAACGTCTTGCTCTGGACTCGCTCAGACGGTCTGATCGCGTTCCTCTGCGACTACGGCATCGCCACGGAAGTGGGTGACGAGGAGGAGTTGGCGCGCACTCGGGCCGGATCGGTGGTGGGCAGTCCCGCCTATATGCCACCCGAGCGGATGCTCGGACACGGCGGAGATGATGAACGCGGTGACGTCTACGCGGTTGGTTGTCTTCTGTGGGCCACCCTGACTGGAGAGGCCCCCTACCAGGGCGACGACCTCGAAGTGATGATGCAGCACGTGGAGGGTCCGATCCCTCAACTGGCTACCGGCGACCCGGTCGACAACCGCTTTGACGCATTGCTCCTCAAGGTGATGGCCAAGGATCCCGACGAGCGTCTCTCCTCGGCGGCGGAGTTCCGAGAAGAACTTCGCAACATCCACTCAACGGTGGCCGGAGCACCGGATCTGAGTGGTCTGCACCCGTTGCCGCCCCAGATGTCCAAGCGTCGGGCCCGTGACGCCACCACCGTGGAGATATCGACGACGCCGCTTTTTGAGGCCTACGGGACCGACGCATCGCCGCGACTGAAAGCGACATCGGGGGAACCCGAGGTAGCCGACGACCTCGCAACCGACGGCGCCGAGCGGGAGTCCGGATCAGGCGACCTCGAGCGGTTGTTCGCGGGGCAGGAGGACGAACTCCCCCTCAGCCGCAGACCGCTGGTGTGGGTTGCCGGCTTGGCCGCTATGACGATGGTGGCTGCCTTCACCGGTGCGCAGGCTCTCAGCTCCGGGGGCCCGTCCGACCAGGTGGCTACTGACCCCTCCACCGGGTCGCCGAGCACGACCAGTCCAACGCTCGCTCCGGCGGGCACAGAGAGCACCCCTGAGGTCGCCCGGCCCCCGGCGCCCGCGAAACCGGGCGTCAAGGCGACGTCAGCCTATCGATCGGTTCGTTTCACCTACGGGCAGCCAGAACAGGTCGGCGACTGGACGCCACGGGTGGAGTACTACCTCGATGAGGAGTGGTCGGACGCTCCCCAGAAGTACGAGAAGGCCACTCCCGCCGGAGGCGGCGCGGCCTGTGTCCGCGCCCGCAGCGTCATCGATGTGACCGACGACGAGATCGTCACGAGTTCACCCGAGAAGTTCTGTGGCAATGCCGTTCCCGCCAGCATCCGCATCGTGCCTTCCGAGCGTGCGTGCTCGGTCGTCTATTCCGGCTACTCCTATCCCTGTCGCTGGTACTCCGTGAAGCTGGCGGGTTTTGTCAGCGGCAACGAGCCACTGGTGGAGTTGATCCCCGACAAGGGGAAGAGTTACTGCACCAACCCCGTGGCGGGGTCGACGTTCCGTTGCCGTGAGGCCCGCGTGGACAAGAACGGCCGTGCGGAACTCAACGACTACATCCGCGTCGCCACGTCAACCAAATTGACCGTGCGCGTTGGGGGAGCCTCAACAGATGTGACACTGACCGGTCCCTGACGTTCGTCAGCAACCGGCCAGCGCCGAACTCAGGGGGCCTGCTCGCGCAGTGGGCCCGAAGGAGGGGGCGGCGGAGGCTCGCCACCGCCTGAACCGCCACCGCTATCGCCGCCTGTGCTACCGCCTGTGCTACCGCCTGTGCTACCGCCTGTGGAACCACCGGTGCTGCCGCCGGTGGAACCACCGGTGCTGCCACCTGAGCCGCCGCTGGGACCGGAGTTGGGTACCCTCGTGGTGATCGTGATTGAGGAAGACCAACCCTTCTTCAGGCCCTTCTTTCCTCCGGCCACGACGCGCCACTTGCTGCGCCCCCCGGGCGTGCTCGCGGTCGAAAGCCGAAACTTGCCGGCGCGGGTGGTCTTCTTCCGCGTCACAGTCACCCAGCGGTTGCCACGCTTGCGCTGGAGCTCTACTTTCGTTCGACGAGAGGGGAGGGTCCGTCCCGAGAAGGTGACTCTCTGTCCCTTGCGGAGGCTCCGGTCACTCGCCTTCGCACGCACCGCTGCGCGCACCACCAATTTGATCCGGCGTGCGGTCGAAGCTTCATATAGACCCTGACCCGGGAACCGGCCGCGCAGAGTCGAGGTCCGACGGGGGGTGTAGCGAATGGCCAACTTGCGATTCTGGCGCACAGCCAAGCGTTTGACGATCTGGAATTTCTTGCGGTCGGCGCGCTTGGCCCGGAGCAAGAAGGTGGCCTTTGGTGAACCCGCGCGTGCGGACGAACGCACCGCCACCTTCATCCGAACCGACTTCCCGTAACGCACCGTCTTGCGTGCCTTGCGGGTGCCTGCAAGCGCCAGTTTTGATTTGGTTTGGAAGCCCTCGAAGTTGTAGGTGTAGTCCTCCGCATTGGTGGCGACCCGCAAGGCGTCAAAGACCACTGAGTTTCCGTCGCAGCCAAATCCGAAACCGACTAGGGCCACACCGGGTCCGTGGTCCGAGACCATGTCGCGGATCGTTTCTTGGACGTCGTCGCCGGTGCGTCGTCCACCTTCGTAGCGTTCCCATTGGAACTTCTCGGAGGCCGCGTTGACGAACTGCCATCCTGCACCGCCGGGAATCCTAAACTTCGCCACACCCACCCACACGCCGGAATCACCGGAGGGTTGGTAGCGAGCAAAGACGACGCCGTCCTTCTCTCGAACTGGGCCGAGGGCGTAGATCGAGAGTGCGCGTAGCGACCCCGGGTCGGTGATCCGAGCGACAGGACCGCGACCGTAGCCTTTCGCGGTCGGCGTAAACCGGAAAGCGTGTGACCCGAGGGGTGCGGTCGTGGACGAGACAAGATCAAGGTAGAAGCCAGGTTGCGCAGGGGCACCCGCATCGTTACACCGTGCGGCGTACTGGCTCACGCCCTTGGCGAAATTGTCGCCTTCCACGCGAAATTTTCGCTGCACCGCCGCGGTTCCGGGTGACATCCCGAGCACGAGCGCTGCGAACAGCAAAATGGCCAGCGACTTCTTCATGGAACCTCAATCGATGCAGGGGGAGCAACCCTGTGGGGGACACTGCGGAGAAAAAGGTTAACCCGCGCCGCGGGAACAGACCAACCGAACGGCAATAAGCGGCTACAGGTACTGACCTGTGTTCGCCACTGTGTCGATGGAGCGGCCGGGCTCGGTGCCCTGCTTTCCGGTGATGAGGGTGCGGATGAAGACGATCCGCTCCCCCTTCTTGCCGGAGATCCGCGCCCAGTCGTCGGGGTTGGTTGTGTTGGGCAGGTCCTCGTTCTCTTTGAACTCATCGACGCAGGCCTGGAGCATGTGAGAGACCCGCAGGCCGCGTTGATTGTGGTCGAGGAGGTCCTTGATCGCCATCTTCTTGGCTCGGTCGACGATGTTCTGGATCATCGCCCCGGAGTTGAAGTCCTTGAAGTAGAG
>CBDTZB010000346.1:0-3749 GCA_965364795.1 uncultured Nocardioides sp. | reverse complement strand
ACGTTCATGTCGGTCTCGGCGCGGACGTCCTCGACGTAGGGCAGGTCCAGGCGGGGTGCGCCGTCGATGATGCCGACGCTGATCGCGGCCACCGACCCGGTGAGCGCACCGGGAACGCCCAGAGCGGCGCAGGCGTCGTGCAGGGCGACGTAGGCGCCGGTGATGGCGGCCGTGCGGGTGCCACCGTCGGCCTGCAGAACGTCGCAGTCGAGCTGAATGGTGTTCTCACCCAAGGCCTTGTCGTCGATGACCACGCGCAAGGAACGGCCGATCAGTCGGCTGATCTCGTGGGTGCGACCACCGATCCGACCCTTGACCGATTCCCGCGGCGAACGGGTGTTGGTGGACGCGGGGAGCATGGCGTACTCCGCGGTCACCCAGCCCAGGCCGGAGCCCTTGCGCCAGCGCGGGACACCCTCGCTCGCCGAGGCCGAGCACAGCACCTTGGTCTTGCCGAATTCGATCAGCACCGAGCCGGCGGCGTGGTCGAGCCAGTTGCGGGTGATGGTGACGGGGCGTAGTTCGTTGTCGGCCCGGCCGTCTTCGCGTGGGGTGGGAGAAGTCATGACCGCGACCTTAGAGGGCGAGGGCTGCCGCCACCTACTTCGCTGGACCTACTTCACCTCTGCCCGGAGGACCCGCCACAAGCCGAGCACGAACGGGATCACGATCCAGATGAGGGTGGAGGTCGCGAGCTGGGCGTACTGCTCCCCCGTCAGATCCACGGGCCCACCGAACTGGAACAGCGGCGACTGCGCCGTGCCCAAGTCGATCCACGGAGCGATATCGCGGAGGGCACTCACCACGCTGAAGATGATCGATGAGGCGATCGGCGCTACGAAGAAGACGACGATCGCGGCGGGGGTGTTGAGGAAGATCAACCCGTAGGCGAGCCCCTGCAGCACGGTGAAGAGCTGAAGAGCCAAGAAGACCAGGAAGAGGCTCAGCGGGAGTTCGGAGAAGCCACCGTCGGTGTTGGCCAGGAGGGTGGCAACAGCACCGATCGCGACAGCGGCCGCATAGGCGCCCAACCCCAGAACCAGGGCCGCCACCGTCTTGGCGGCGATGACCGAGCCTCGGCTAGGCACGAGAGCGAAGGTCACCATCGCTGTGCGCTGACTCCACTCACTGGTCACGAGCAGGATTCCCAGCACCGGCAGGACGAAGCCCTGCGGGGTGGAGGCGATACCGATGAAGCTGCTGAAGACCCGGTCCTCGTCGCTGGCGGCGAAGAAGTAGATCACCATGAACAGAGCGGTCACTCCGACGATCGCGCCCAGCAACCATCGACCCGCTCGGGTGTCGGCGGTCTTGCGCAGTTCGACGGCGACCAACCGGCTGAAGGGAATCGGCTTGGTTCCGCTGACGTCCAGGGTGGGCCGTGCTGCGGGAGGGGGTGCGGTGGTCACGAGGGGGCTCCTTGCTGGGCCGGCGCGGCTGAGGCGTCTCGTTGGGTGTCGGAGGTGAGGTCGAGGAAGAGGTCCTCCAACCCGGCGTCGCCGGAACGGAGGTCGGTAAGGACTATGCCCAACTCAGCGGCGGTGCGCCCCACCACGACCGTGTCGCACTGGGCCCGCAGGCCCTGCCCGGCGGCCGCAACGGTGACGTTCCGTTCGCGCAGGGCTGCTCCGAGGCGGTCGTTGTCGAGGGAGGTGACCAAGGCGCTGGCGGCGTTCCCGGCGAGCAACTGGTCCTTGGTGCCCTGCGCGACGATCTTGCCGTGGCCGATGAGGATCAACTCATCAGCGATCAACTCGACCTCGTGGAGCAGGTGGCTGGAGAGCAGCACCGTGCCGCCACGGTCGGCGTACCCCTTCAAGAGGCCACGCATCCAGCGGATCCCGGCAGGATCGAGGCCGTTAGCGGGCTCGTCGAGGATCAGAACGGAGGGGTCGCCGAGGAGGGCGTGAGCGATACCGAGGCGTTGTTTCATCCCGAGGCTGTAGTTGCGCAGCCGCCGCTTCGACTCTGCCGGGTTCAGGGAGACCAGTTCGAGCATCTCGTCGACCCGTGCCATGGGGAGCCCCATGGTCTTGGCCCCGATGGTCAGGATCTCGCGCCCGGTCCGGCCTGCGTGCTGCGCGGAAGCATCCAGCAGCACCCCCACGTGTTGGCCCGGGTTGGGGATCGAGGCGTACGGCATCCCGCCGATGAGGACGGAACCTCTGGTGGCGGGAGTCAGTCCCACCATCACCCGCATCGTGGTCGTCTTGCCCGCGCCGTTCGGCCCGAGGAAGCCCGTTACTCGACCCCGTTGCGCGACGAAGGTGATGTCGTCGACTGCGGTGAAGCCGCCGTAGACCTTGGTCAGTCCCTGCACATCGATCATGAGCACATCGTGCCGCACCATTGGTCGGCGACGCGTCAAGGGTCAGTCGAAGTCGTAGACCGCTCCGGGCGTGGCCAACTCGATCGGTCCGGTGTAGTTCACCCGGGCCTCGGTCAGCGCCGTCTGCTTGTCGAACCACGGCGGAATGTGGGTGAGAACGAGTCGCTTGGCGTGGGCCCGAGCGGCGGCTCGGCCGGCATCGGCCCCGGTGAGGTGCAGGTTCGGCGGGTTCTCGTCGTTCTCTCGGAAAGACGCTTCCGCGAGCAGGAGGTGGACGCCGGCCGCCACGCGATCGAGACCCTCGCAGGGACCGGTGTCCCCGCTGTATCCGATGGTGATGCCGTTGGCCCTGATCCGCAGTCCGAACGCATCGACGGGGTGGTCGACGGGGATGGCCACGATCGAGAAGGGTCCGATGTTGATCGTGCCGTTGTAGGTGCGGAAGTCGAACTCCTCCGCCATCCCGGGCCCGTCGGGCAGGTCGTAGGCGCGCGCCATCCGCTCGGCGGTGCCCTCGGGGCCATAGACCGGAATGGTGGGCTGACGACCGGTGGGGTGGTACTTCCGCATCACGTAGTAGCCGCAAAGGTCGAGGCAGTGATCGGGGTGCAGGTGAGAGAGGAAGACCGCATCGATGGTCAGCGGGTCCACGTAGTTGTGCAGGTGACCCAGGGCGCCGTTGCCGAGTTCGACCAGGATCCGCCAGGTACGCCGGTCACCGTCGGGGCCGTCATAGGCCTCGATGAGATAACAGCTCGCTGGAGAGTCGGGTCCGGGGTAGGAGCCCGAGCAGCCGATCACTGTGACCTTCATGTTGCCCACCTCTGGTTCTGCGCCCTCATGACGATGATCAAACCAGGCCTCCGATGAATTGCCCGGCAGCGGCGAGTTCCGGTCCGAGGAACCGACGCCCGATCGTTTCGAATTCTCCGGGAGCACCGGTGGTCAGGAACGAGTACGTCGGCTCCCCCTCGGTGCGCATGAGGCCGGTGTCAGCCAGCATCTTGTAGACATCCTGAGCGCACTCCTCGGCACTACTGACCAGCGTCACCCCGTCGCCCATCACGTAGGAGATCACTCCGGTCAACAGCGGATAGTGGGTGCAGCCCAGCACCAGGGTGTCCACCCCCGCTGCGGTCAGCGGGTCCAGGTATTCGTGCGCCGCGGAGATCAGGTCGTCGCCACCGGTGATGCCGCGTTCGACGTACTCGACGAACGCCGGGCAGGCCTGCGTGGTGAGCTGGATCTGAGGCGCCGCGGCGAAGGCGTCCTCGTAGGCGCGCGAATCAGCGGTCGACTGGGTGCAGATCACGCCGATATGGCCGTTGCGCGTGGCGGACACCGCTCGCCGGGTTGCTGGGTAGATGACCTCGACGACCGGCACGTCGTACCGCTCCCGGGCGTCGCGCAGCATCGCTGC
>CBDTZB010000345.1:0-3765 GCA_965364795.1 uncultured Nocardioides sp. | reverse complement strand
CTGCTCCAGCAGGGCCCGGTCGAGGCGTGGGGATGCCTCAAGCGGGCCCTGCTGCGATTTCTGGGCAGCTTTGTTCTGAGCAGCTTTGTCCGGGCAGCTTCGTCCGGGGGCCACGTCAGCGCGCGGGGCGCTCATCGACGATCCGACGCATCTTCCCCATCGAGCGTTCGATCCCGTCCGGCGCAAGCACCTCGACCGCCACGTTCACGCCGATGACGTTCTTGACCTGGTGGCGCAGCTCCACGGCAGCGCGCTCGGCGACCCCGGCGTCAGCATCGATCCGCCGCTCCACACGAACGATCAACTCATCCAGGGTGCCCGGCCGAACCAGGACACATTGGAAGTGCGGAGCCAGAGCCGGTACGGCGAGCAACAGCTCCTCGATCTGGGTCGGGAACAGGTTGACCCCCCTCAGAATGATCATGTCGTCGGTTCGACCGGTGACCTTCTCCATCCGGCGCATGGGTCGGGCGGTGCCGGGAAGCAACCTGGTCAGGTCGCGGGTCCGGTAGCGGATCACCGGGGTCGCCTGCTTCGTCAGCGAGGTGAACACCAACTCACCCTCCTCACCGTCGGGCAGCACCCCACCGGACAGAGGATCGATGATCTCGGGGTAGAAGTGGTCCTCCCAGATGTGCAGGCCATCTTTGGTCTCCACCACCTCCTGAGCGACACCTGGCCCCATCACCTCGGACAGCCCGTAGATGTCGACCGCGTCGATCCCCAGGGTCTCCTCGAGTTCAGTTCGCATCTGGTCGGTCCAGGGTTCGGCGCCGAAGATGCCGATCTCCAGCGACGTCGATCGAGGGTCTATTCCTTGTCGGCGCATCTCATCCACGATGGCCAGTAGGTAGGAGGGGGTCACGGTGATGATGCGGGGTTGCAAGTCCACGATCAGTCGGACCTGGCGCTCGGTCATCCCGCCCGACACTGGAACCACGGTGCATCCAAGGCGCTCCGCGCCGGCGTGCACGCCGAGCCCACCGGTGAACAACCCGTAGCCGTAGGCGTTGTGGAGCAGGTCGCCCGGCCGACCCCCCGCGGCACGAATACTGCGGGCCATTACCGCGGCCCAAGTGTCGAGGTCCTCGGCGGTATAGCCCACCACGGTAGGGATCCCAGTGGTGCCTGAGGAGGAGTGCAATCGAGCCACCTGCTCACGGGGCACCGCGAACATCCCATAGGGGTAGTTGTCTCGAAGGTCAGCCTTAGTCGTGAACGGCAGCCGGGCCAGATCGGCCAAGCCCGTCAGATCGCTGGGGTGCACCCCAGCGGCGTCGAAGGATGTCCGGTAGTGCGGCACGTGCTCGTAGGCGTGTCGGATCGACCACTGCAACCGTTGCCACTGCACCTCCCGCAACTCATCGACCGAGGCGTGCTCGATGGCGTCCAGGGCGGGTGAGGTACTCACGGGTCCACTCGAGCAGACAGATGAGCAGCAAACAAGGAGTCTGCGTATTTCAACAGGCGTAGTTGGGATCCACGATCAGCTGACCTGCGTAGCCACGAGGGTTTTCGGTCGCCAGCCCGCGCCTATGCCTGTTCAAATACGAAGGAGCACACTCATGCCTCAGTAGGGCGATGTGCGGGCCAACGCCAGCGCCCGGCCGGTCACGAAGGGGTCGGCCTGACGGTAGAGCCACGGGCGACCGAACCAGAGGTAGCCGTCGACATATTCCGCAGCCCGCTCCCGAGCAACGTCCGAGAGTCCCCACGCCGGGTTGGTGACATCCGTAGTGGGCGGGATACCGAGCTTCAGGCAGAGCCTCGGGTCATTCTTGCGGCGGCAGACCCGGGCGTTGTTGTCGTCCTTGCCGTCGTACTTCCCGAACTCGAAGGGGTTGCCACTCGACGAGGTATTAATGACGACGTGCTTGTCGCGGATGCCGCGGGCGGCCAGCGCCTCCACGATCGCCGTGCCACGCTCGATCTCAAGCTCAGTGTCGGAGTAATGGGTGCTGTTCAGGGCGATCCCGCGGATGAAGCGGATGCCTCCGGGGATGATGAAGTTCAGCACCGCATCGACTCCGCCTTGCGAGCGGTGCGGCCAGTCCCAGGCACCGGCGTCGATGTAGACACTGGTGTTCGGCAGCGCTGCGAAGCGCTTGGCGGCGTACTTGATCAGGCGGGAAGGCACCTTGGAACGACCCGGCGCACACAGCGCGAAGGGCCCATCCGGCTGCAGAATGATCGCGGCGTGCGTGTCACCGGTGGCCAGCGCGAAGCGGCGAATCCACTGCTTGTAGGACTTCTTCTCCGCCCTGGTGGGGAGGCGTCGGCAGGCCTCTCCTTCCCATGGGTCCATCCGGAAGACCGCCATCTGCACCAGCGCTTCAGAGTCCCCCGCCTGAGCGTTGGTGATGTAGTCCCGCACCTTGCGCTTCACGGTCGCGTTGGAGATCCAGTCCCCGAACCACTTGGCCTTCGGAGCGAGCGCGATCTTCCCGAGCAGGTCCTTCTTGCGTCCAGTGGCCTTCACGTATGGCGCCCACGTCTGGTCGGCGTAGCCCAGGTAGACACCCATGGCGCGGCCAGCGAGGGGGTTGTCGGACACCTGCTCCGCGGCCGGTTCCGGCTCGGGGGTGTCGCCACCGGAGGCCGGAGTGGTGAACAGAAGGCTGCAGAGCAGCGCGAACGTGAGTAGCCGCAGGAGGCCTGAGATCGGGGGTGGCATGAGGGGTCCTTGCGTGATCGGGGGTGCACCAAGTGTGCGACGAAGGACCGCCCCGTGTCTGGCGAACGACTCAGCCGAAAGCCGGCCCTCCAGTGGTTCGCGGTCTTCGGGCCGGACATAGAAAGGGACCAATGACCCATCCCAAGACAGTTTCTCCGGTTCAGACTGTGCGGTATGAACGAACAACGAGATGATGTCGCCGTCGGCTCGATCGTGGTGGGCTTGGACGGATCAGAACACGCCGTGCGCGCGCTGGACTGGGCGGCCGAGCAGGCCTCTTTGGAGGGCCGGACCCTGACCCTGCTGTGCGCGGGCGTCGAGGTCTCCGCGATGTATGAGGGCTGGATCGCGCAGGCCGCAATGAGCAGCGCGGAACTGCGGATCGAGTTGGAGGCGTCCTCGCGACGGCTCATCGAGGACGCGACGGTGCGGGTCGCCGAGAAGTTCCCTAACGTCGAGGTGGACTCCCGCATCATCTCCATCGACCCGCGCAACGCGTTGATCGACGCCTCCGAGTTCGCCTCCCTCATCGTCGTTGGCTCACGCGGCCGCGGTCCGTTGCGGAGCTCCCTGATGGGTTCGGTCAGCGCGGCGATCGCACGGTCGTCGAAGTGCCCCGTGGTCGTGTGCCGGCCTCGACCCGAGAACCAACGCCACGGTGTGGTCGTGGGCGCTGATGGGTCCGAAGCTTCGCTTCCGGTCATCGAGTTCGCCTTCCGGCAGGCTTCCCTGCGCCGGCTCGCCCTGACGGTCACACACTGCCTGTGGGACACCCAGGGAGCCATCTACGGCGTCATGCCCCGAGACCCCCAGGAAGCTGAATTGATGCTCAGTGAGTCCGTGGCGGGCCTGGGCGAGAAGTACCCCGATGTCGTGGTGACTTTGGAGTTGGCGACCGGCCTGGTGACTGAGACTTTTGCCGATCTTTCCAACGAGGCGGACCTGATCGTGGTCGGTCGACACAAGTACGGCCTGTTGTCGCGCATCGTCTACGGCTCCCTGTCCCTGGCCGTCCTCGAGCGGTCGAAGACCACGGTGGCGCTGGTCCCCGAAGCCGATCCGGATGAGGCACTGCGATGACGAATCCGTAC
>CBDTZB010000344.1:0-3774 GCA_965364795.1 uncultured Nocardioides sp. | reverse complement strand
GACCCGCTGTTCTCGTCAGCGAGTTCACTCTCGTGCTCGCCGGGAGGAGTCTCCCGCGGCTCGCCCGTCAGCTCGTTGTCGGTGGTCGGGGTCTCGCTCACTTCAGGTCGTCGTTCTTACCGTCGAGCTTGTCGAGAGTGTCGGAAACCTTCTCAGAGGCGCCGGCGATCTTGTCGCTGTGCTTGCCGCCGGTCTTGTCGTCGACAAAGTTGGCGGCCTTGTCGAGCCCTTCCTCGATCTTGTCGGCGTGCTCGTCGACGGCGTCGCTCAGCTTCTTCTTCGCGTCATCAAGAAATCCCACGGTGTTCCCCCTGTGGTCGGTCGGCTCCGCGGTCGGAGCCGGGTGCTTGCGACACTACCCACATGCCTTGCACGCCGGACAAACCCCCGATCATCGCGATCGTCGGCTTCACCGCCTCCGGAAAGACTGGGCTTTCCCTCGATCTGGCCCAGGAACTGGGCGGCGAAGTGCTCAACACCGACTCGATGCAGGTCTATCGGGGGATGGACATCGGCACCGCGAAGCTTCCGGAGTCCGAGCGCCGAGGGATCGCGCACCACCTCCTCGACCGGCTGGAGATCACCGAGCCACTGACCGTCGCAGAGTTTCAGGGGTGGGCAGCCGAGACCGTGACAGCGCTGCGAGGGGACGGGGTTGCCCCGGTGCTCGTGGGCGGGTCTGCCCTCTACACGCGGGCGATCACGGACGGGCTCGCCTTCCAGGAGACCGACCCTGAGGTGCGGGCGCGCTGGGAGGCCGAGCTGGAGCGGGTGGGGGACCAGGCGCTGCATCAACATCTGCGCACGGTCGATCCCACGGCGGCGGCCACCATCCCCGCGGAGAACGGGCGCCGAGTCGTCCGCGCCCTCGAGGTCATCGAACTGACCGGCCGGCCCTACGCCGCCTCCATGCCCGAACTGGCCTACGCCGACCCGCTGACCGTCCAGATCGGGCTCGCCATCGACCGCCCCGCCCTGGATGCCCGCATTGAGCAGCGGGTGCAACAGATGTTCGACGCGGGGTTCGTCACGGAGGTGGAGAGCCTGCTGGCCCGCGGGCTGGCGGAGGGCCGCACTGCATCGCGGGCTATCGGCTACCGGGAGGTTGCGGCGTACCTCGCGGGGGAGATGAGCCAGGAGCAGGCCCAGGAGCGGACCGTGATCCGGACCCGACAGTTCGCGCGCCGCCAGGACGCCTGGTTCAAGCGCGATCCTAGGATCCAGTGGGTGCCCTACGACTCGGAGGATCTGGCGGGGGCGGCCCGGGTGATCATCGATCGGCTGGTCTCGGAAGGAGCTCCGTGATTGGGCCGGCGGGAGTTTCACCGGCCGGCCGGTGAAACTCACGCTTGGCCGATAAAACTTCTTCGGCCAAGCATGAGTTTCTTCGGCCAAGGTCGGGGAGCGAAGGCGGGGTTGTAGGGGATTAAAGTCGAACGGGCACGCTCGGCAGTACGCTCCCATCGTGACGCCGTACGCCGAGATCACCGACCCGGAGCAGCTGACTGCTCTCGTAGGCGAGCCCTCGACGCGGGTCCGGGACAAGTCGCGATCGGTGCTGTTCGACATCGACCGCGACTGGCTCAGCGCTAGCCCCTTCTGCATCGTGGCCACGTCCAACGCGGCAGGTCAGTGCGATGCCTCGCCCAAGGGTGACCCCGCGGGTTCCCTGGTGCACGTGATCGACGACCGCATCATCGCGTTGGCTGAACGGCCGGGCAACAGGCGCGTCGACGGCTACCGAAACGTGCTGGAGAACCCGCACGTGGGACTGAACTTCATCATCCCGGGCCGGGGTGACACTCTGCGGATCAACGGGCGCGCCCGGTTGGTCAGCGACGCCGACTTCTTCGACGTCATGACGGTCAAGGGTCACCGGCCGATCCTGGCGCTCGTGGTTGAGATCGACGAGGTGTTCTTCCACTGCGCCAAGGCTTTCTTGCGTTCCGGACTGTGGAAGCCCGAGACCTGGGACCCCGAAGCGCTCGTCCCCGGCCGCGCGGTTATCGCGGACCGCATCGAACCGACCGGCATGACCGCCGATCAACTCGACGCCTACTACACGCCCGAGAACTACGAGCGAGGTCTCTATGCCTGAGCCGACCGGTTACCCGTTCCTCAAGGGACACGGCACCCGCAACGACTTCGTCCTCCTGCCCGATCACGACGGCTCGGTGCACGGTGACCTGTCTGCCGAACGGGTCCGCGCCCTGTGTGACCGCCGCGCGGGCATCGGTGGCGATGGGGTGTTGCGCGTCATCCGCACCGCAGCACTGCCCCCGGAGGTCACCCACGGCCAAGACGCCGAGTGGTTCATGGACTACCGCAACGCTGACGGCTCGCTGTCTGAGATGTGCGGCAACGGGATCCGCGTCTTCGCCCGGCACCTGGTCGAGGAGGGCCTGGCCGAAGCGGGGCAGCCGATCCCAGTCGGCACCCGCGATGGGGTGAAGGTGTTGACCGTCAACGGCGAGGAGATCACCGCCGACATGGGGACTCCGATCCTGCTCGGTGAGAGCGAAGTCTCCATCGGGGACCAGCACTGGAGCGCTCGCCACGTCGACGTCGGCAACCCCCACGCGGTGGCCTTCGTGAACGACCTGACCGACGCTGGGTCGCTGCTTGAGGCGCCGGGGTACGACGAGGGTGTCTACCCGAACGGCGTCAACATTGAGTTCGTCGTACGCCGAGGGTCACGCCACGTCGCGATGCGCGTCCATGAGCGCGGTTCCGGGGAGACCATGTCCTGTGGGACGGGTGCCTGCGCCGTGATGGTGGCGACGGCTGCGGTGGACGAGGCCGAGCGCGACGTCGACTACCAGGTCGATCTGCCTGGCGGGACCCTCACCATCCGGCAGACAGCAGAGGGCCGATTGCTGATGACGGGGCCGGCCGTCATCGTGGCCCGCGGGACCAGCCAACTCTGAACACGGCGACAGGCGAGATCAGGCACGCGCTAATCTCGCCCCCATGACTCTCACAGGAACTTCCGCCATCGTCACCGGCGGCGCGTCCGGCATCGGTGCCGCCGCCGCCCGTCAGCTCGCCGCCCTGGGCGCAACCGTTGTGGTCGCTGACCTCCAGGCAGACAAGGGCGAGGAACTCGCTGCCGAGATCGGCGGCGTCTTCGCTCAGGTCGACGTCACCAACACCGAGCAGATCGCCGCTGCTGTCAAGGCCGCCTCGGACATCGCTCCTCTCCGCTCCGTCGTGAACTCCGCCGGCATCGGCTGGGCGCAGCGCACCATCGGACGCGACGGCCAGCTTGAGTCCGCCCATTCGTTGGAGGCCTTCACCAAAGTCGTTGGCATCAACCTGATCGGTACCTTCGACATGGTCCGCCAGGCCGCCACCGCGATGAGCCAGAACGAGCCTGACGCCGACGGCTGCCGCGGTGCGATCGTGAACATGGCCAGCGTGGCTGCGTTCGACGGGCAGATCGGCCAGGCGTCGTACTCCGCGTCCAAGGGCGGCGTTGTCGGGATGACCCTTCCGGTCGCCCGCGACCTTTCCTCGGCTGGGATCCGCCTCAACACCGTGGCGCCGGGCCTCATCGACACCCCGATCTACGGCGAGGGCCCCGACTCGGAGGCGTTCAAGGCCAACCTCGGCAAGAACGTGCTGTTCCCCAAGCGCCTCGGCACCCCCGACGAACTGGCCAGCATGGTCATGGAGTGCCTGACCAACGCCTACATGAACGGCGAGGTCATCCGCGTCGACGGCGGCATCCGGATGCCCCCTAAGTAGTAGCCCCGCACCAACACGACCGGCCCC
>CBDTZB010000343.1:0-3775 GCA_965364795.1 uncultured Nocardioides sp. | reverse complement strand
GATTGGATCCGGGTGACCACCTCGGGCAGCGGGCTGGCCAACCGGGACGCTCCCTGGAGAGACAGGCCCGTGGCGAACAGGCGCTGGATCACGGTGTCGTGAAGGTCCCGGGCAATGCGACCCCGATCCTCGATGACATCCAGTTCGCGCACCCGGTCGTGTAGACGGGACTTGTCGATCGCGGTGCCGGTCGCCGCCGCAAGCGCCACCGCCAACTCCTCGTCGACAGCGGTGAAACTGCCGCCATTCTGCTTGTCGGTCAGATACAGGTAGCCGTAGGCAAGGCCTCGTACGAAGACCGGGACGCCCAGAAAGGAGGTCATTGGTGGGTGCTTCGGCGGGAACCCGAACGTGGCCGGGTGCGCATGAAGGTCTGGCAGCCGCAGGGGTCGAGGGTCATGGATGAGGAGGCCGAGGATGCCGTGGCCCTTCGGGAGCTCACCGATAGCAGCCCGTTCGGCTTCGTCGAGGCCGACGGTGATGAAGTCCGATAGGTCGGTTCGCTCGGTATCGAGCACCCCGAGGGCGCCGTAGCGGGCTCCCACTAGGTCGACAGCGGTCTCGATGAGTCGGCGAAGGATCACGTCGAGTTCTAGGTCCGATGCAATGCCCATGACCGCGTCGAGGAGCCGCCGAAGCTCGGCCCGATTCATCGAATCAGCAATCCTGCCGAACGGCACGGCCCGCTCCGCCGAGGCCGAATTCGAGAGCACTGCTAGGGCACTGTCTGACTGTGCGGTGGTAGGCCCGGAAAGGCGAACGCCGTTGCTGTCCATATCGGTGACTCGCTCCACTAGGGGGGCGGGGTCGCCGAGGTCCGGAGCGGCTCCTGTGGTCGTGACGACCCGACGTCTGCCGGGATCACTAGGTCAATGGTACAGCCCTCGGCGCTCGGGCGGGCCGACAGGTCCTCACACGAGCGAAGAACTGGTCAGGGCACGGTTCCTGCGGCGCGGTCAGCGTGGCGGGCGGCGAATACAGCGGCTTCGGTCCGCCGTTTCATTCCGAGCTTCATCAGGACATTCGACACGTAGTTCTTGACGGTCTTCTCGGCCAGGAACGTCTTCTCACCGATCTCCCGGTTGGTTAGTCCGTCAGCCAGGAGCGTGAGGATCTTGCGCTCCTGCGCGGTTAGCGAAGCGATCCGCTCGTCCTCCTCCGGTCCTCGGCGGAGCCGTTCGGCCACACGAGCCACCATCGCCTGGTCGAGCAGCGACGCTCCCGTGGCGACCCGTCGAATGCTCGCAAGTAGGTCGTTGCCGCGGATTTGCTTCAGCACGTAGCCGGCGGCCCCCGCCACGACGCTGTCGAGCATCGCCTCGTCATCGGCGAACGACGTGAGCATCAGGCAGCGGATCTCGGGATGCGCCGACCGGATATCGCGGCAGACCTCGATGCCGCTGCCATCACCCAGCTGGACGTCGAGAACCGCAACATCAGGGCAAACGAGCGGGATCCTGGCCAGCGCGGCGCTGGCAGTGTCGGCCTCGCCCACCACCACGATGTCGGCCTCCTGCTCGACGAGCTCCCGGATCCCGCGCCGGACGACCTCGTGGTCGTCTAGGAGGAACACCCGGATCGCTGGGGCATTCGCCGGGGTCGAACCCGTTGGTGCCGTATCTGTCATGGGCCGGGCTCACGTCCCTCGGGTTTCGGGTGCCCGCTCGGCGGATCAGCAGGCCATCGGCAGGTTCGCCGTGTCGGAACCCTCCCACCGATCCGGGCGGCTCGCTCATCGGGGGCGGGTCCCCGGGCAGGTGCCCTGATGCGTCGACCACTCACGATCCCGGATCCGATGCGAACGAAGGCGCCGCCGTGCCCAGTCCAGGAACAAAGTGGCAGAGCTAGCGCTTCGGCCAGTTCGGCCGCGTCGGCGATGAGCTGGGCCCGACCGATCACCATGACGCTCCACCGGGCGTGGAGCTTGGTATCGACGTCATCGACCTCCAGGCAGACGACCTGGTCGGGACTCCCGGCGCACAGCTTGGAGCCGGCGTCGGTGCGGAACACCGGGTCCCGACCGATCAGGGCAAAGTGGATCGGGAACACCGCGGGCATGGCACCGACGCTCAGTGCGATGTGGCCCTGATGGACCGATCCGAGGAGATCGAAGCATTGATTCTCGTCGAGCTCTTCGAGCCCGATGGGTGGGGCGGGAGCAGAGTTCATGGTCTTCGCTGCTCCCAACTGGTCGTCGTGCGGAGGTCTTCGGGTTAGATGGTCGTCCTTCGTGCCTGTCTCTCGACAGGGCCATAAGTCACGAAGTCATCTCCTCGAACGCTTCGGGACCAGCTCGTCGAGGGCCTCGGCACTGAGGTCTCCCTCGATGAGGGACCGGGCAACATCGGCGAGTCGGAGGTTGTGGTTGCGGGCGTGGGCACGGAAGCGGACGAACGACTGCTCCATGTCCAGCCCGGTGTGCTGGGCGACCATGCCCTTGGCCTGCTCGATCACGACGCGGCTGTTCAGGGCATGGGTGAGCTGCTCATTCACGGCCTGGGCCTCGGCAGAGGCGCGCTGGGAGAGGATGGCGATGGTGGCGACGTCGGCGAAGGCCTGAGCGGCGCGTACGTCATCGTCGTCGAGCAGGCCCTCGTCGGCCCGGAACAGATTGAGGGCTCCGATCGTCTGGCCGCGAAGGCGCATCGGGAGAGCGTGTACCGAACGGAAGCCAGCGGCGACAGCGCGAGGCGCGAACTCCGGCCAGCGATGATCGACGGTGGTGAGCTGCTCGTTCACGATCGGGACGCCGGTTCGGTAGCACTCCGGACAGGGTCCGTCTTCGGTCTGCACCTCGAAAAGTTCCAGGACTCGCATGGCGTCGCTCGACGACGCGACGACGCGCAACTCGTCGTCGGTGCCGGCGACCATGAGCCCTGCTGCGGCCACGTCGAGCACCTCGACACTTCGGTCTGCGACCAGAGTCAGGAGGTCGACAAGGTCGAAGTCGTCCACGAGGGAGTCCGCCAGCTCGACGAATGTCTGGACCAGTGCTGGTTCTCTCAACATGGGGTCCTCCTTGGTTTGGCCGCGACCGACACCGCCCGCAGCGGGGTGGGATCCCCTGGAGGCACCCTACGGTCGAGCGGTGCTGGCGCCTCGCGGGGTACAGCCGGATGGAGACGGGTCACATTCACAGGACGGGGTCCACCTCTCCATGGGCCTCGTCGAACACGAGGGTGCGAGTGATCACGTCCTCGACGACGTCGTGCAGCGGACGCCCGTTGCCGAAGGCGTGTGCCCGGAGGCGGATGAGGGCTTGGCCGACGGAAATCCCGAGCTGGGCCGAGACCATGCCCGTGGCCTGGTGCACCACGAGTTGCAGGTCAGCGCCCTGTTCGAGCTCGATCGCAAGTTGGCCAGGCGGAGCATCGGCCTGGAGGAGCAACACGGCGTGGGTCACGATGTCGGCAAGGACGAGGGCGTCAGCGTGCTGGTCAATGGTGAGTGCCCCGGGCCGGTCGCGGTAGAGGTTGAGTGCCCCCAACCGGACGTTCCCTTGGCGTAGCGGGAACCCGAACACCGCCCGGGCGCCCGCATCGAGGACCGGGCCGGTGAAAGCCGGCCACCGGCCCGCTCCCTCCCCGACGAGGTCACCTTCCAAGACGGGCCGATCCCCGTGGTAGGCATCGACACACGGTCCCTCACCGAGCGAGAACTGGAGTTCTTCGATGAGGCCACTCACCTCATCGGTGCTACAGAGCGACCCGCGTGCGACATCGCCCGACATGAGCATGATGCCGGCGCCGCTCATGTCGGTGACATCGGCACACCG
>CBDTZB010000342.1:0-3776 GCA_965364795.1 uncultured Nocardioides sp. | reverse complement strand
CCTGAGGACTTCTATGACTTTCAGGTCAACCGTCCGATGATCAGCTCCGACGAGGACGGCTACCGCCGGCTCACCTGGCCCAGCACCCAGATCGCGATCGCCTCTCCCCCGGATCTCGACCGCGATGTGATCCTGATCCGAGGCATCGAACCCAACATGCGGTGGCGTCAATTTGCCGCCGAGATTCTCGCAGCCTGCGACGAACTCGGTGGGGAGTTGGTCGTGACCCTAGGTGCTCTGCTGGCGGACACACCCCACACCCGCCCCATCCCCGTGACAGGAACGGCCACGGAACCGGAACTCGTCGACCGCCTGAAACTCGAGCAGTCCTCCTACGAGGGCCCCACCGGCATCGTGGGCGTGTTCCAGGACGCCTGCGTCCGGCTGGACGTACCTGCGGTCTCCTACTGGGCCGCGGTCCCGCACTACGTCGCGCAGCCGCCGTGCCCAAAGGCGACCCTGGCGCTGTTGGGCCAGTTGGAGGACCTCCTGGAGGTCTCCATCCCGCTCCTGGACCTGAGTGAGGACGCTAAGGCGTGGGAACGCGGCGTCGACGAGTTGGCTGCTGAGGACGAGGATATCGCTGACTACGTCCGGTCCCTTGAGGAGACCCGTGACACCGCCGATCTTCCGGAAGCCACCGGGGATGCCATCGCTAGGGAGTTCGAGCGTTACCTCAAGCGCCGTACCGACGACTAGCCGCTAGAGGGACAGGCCGAGAGCCGCGTCGAGTACGGCGAGCATCGCGACGGCAGCCTGCGGGTCGCTGGTGTCGGCCAGACCGTCGCGGCCCAGGGTGGCGCCGACCCAGGCGTCGACCGCAGCACAGGCGCGAGGCGCATCAAGGTCGTTGGCCAGCGCGGCCAGGATCTCTTCGACGACCGGTGCTGCTGGCGCCCCTGCGCCGAGCGAAAGCGCACGACGCCACTGCGCCAGGGTGTCGACGGCCTCGAACAGTTGGGCGTCGGTCCACTCCCAGTCGCTGCGGTAGTGGTGGCGAAGGAGCGCCAACCGGATCGCCATCGGATCGACGTCGGAGTTGCGTAGAGCCGAGACGAAGACGAGGTTTCCCTTCGACTTCGACATCTTCTCGCCGTCGTAGCCGACCATCCCGGCGTGGACGTAGGTCTGGGCGAACCGTGTGTCCGGATGGGCTACCTGAGCGTGGCCCGCCCCCATCTCGTGGTGAGGAAAGACCAGGTCACTGCCGCCGCCCTGGACGTCGAAGGCTCCGCCAAGATGCTCCAACGCGATGGCGGTGCACTCGATGTGCCAACCCGGACGACCCGGTCCGAAGGGGCTCTCCCAAGACGGCTCGCCGGGTCGGGCGCCGCGCCACACGACACAGTCGAGTGGATCGCGCTTGCCCTCACGCTCAGGGTCTCCCCCGCGCTCGGCGAAGAACGCCAGCATGGTGTCGCGGTCGTAGTTGGACTGCTCGCCGAACTTCGGGTCCGCGGTGACGGAGAAGTAGAGGTCGGTCTCGACCTGGTAGATCGAGCCGGCCTTCTGCAGGACGCCGATGAGGTCGATGACCTGCGGAATGGATTCAACCGCCCCGCGATAGTGCGCGGGCGGGAGCACCCGCAGGGCTTCCATGTCGGTGCGGAAGAGCTCGGTCTCGCGCTCGGCCAATTCGACCCAGTCGACGTTTACCTTGGTGGCGCGTTCAAGCAGCGGGTCATCGACATCGGTGACGTTCTGGACGTAGGTGACGTCGTGACCGGCGTTACGCCAAGCGCGGTTGAGAAGGTCGAAGCCGACGTAGGTCGCCGCGTGTCCGATGTGGGTGGCGTCGTACGGCGTGATCCCACAGACGTAGAGCCGAGCGTGGCCCTTCGGGTCGGTAGTGACCAGCGCGCCGGTGGCGGTGTCGTGTACGGCGACGGATGGTCCGCTGACGGAAAGGGAGGGTGCCACAGGGGCGGACCAGGCGCGCATGAGTGAAGGGTAACGACCCGTGATTCAGAACGGTGGCCAGGGGATGGAGGGCCAGTCGCCATGGGAGTCCGGCATTGTGCCTTCGCGGAGTAACCGCTGACAGCGGCGCTCAAGGGCGTGCAGCTCCAAGTCCGTGATGCGGGTGGCCAGGTCTTCGCCCAACGACTCCCCCAGACCGCTGAGCACACGGCGTACGCCGTCGATCTCGTCGTCGTTCAGGGCCTCGCCCCGCCACCCCCACAGCACGGTGCGCAGCTTGTTCTCGTGGTGGAGGGTCAGACCGTGGTCGACGCCGTAGCGGTGCCCGGAGGCCATCTCGATGACGTGACCACCCTTGCGGTCGGCGTTGTTGGTGATGACGTCGAAGATGGCCATGCGTCGCAGCGGCGTGCTGTTCTCGTGGATCAGCGTGACTTCGCGATCCCGGTCGTCGAGACCCTCGAAGACGGTCAGCCACTGCGGGTGTGCGTCGATCTCGGAGGTCCGCACGATGGTGACAGCCTCCTGCGCCGGGTCGGCGTCCTGCCAGACCTGAACCATGCCCGGACCGTGGGGGCCCTCCCCCATCCAGGTCAACGGGACGGTGTCCCAGCCGAGCGCGACTGACACCGAGTGCGCCCCCACCTCACGGTCGGCCAGCGTGCCGGTCGGGAAATCCCAGAGGGGACGCTCTCCCGCAACCGGTTTGTAGACGACCTTCGTGCCGTCGATGTCACCGAGGAAGGTGGCGTTCGACGCGGGCATGATCCGGCCGTGCAGGACGATCTCGCCGTCCGGGACTGCGGCGGTCACGGGTCCCGACGACGGAAGCCGTTGGCCCGGACACACAAGTGGCCGGTCGGATCCATCGGGTTGCCACAGAACGGGCACCCGGGCCGCCCGGCGTCGATGACCTGAGCGGTGCGCTGGACGAAGGCCCGGGCATGCCCGGGATCCAGGCGGACCAGGAGCACTTCGTCCGCTTCAGGTTCCTCGAAGTCCTGGTCGACCTGATCGGGTGCAACGACCGCAGCCTCGGTGTACGGAAAGACTTCGATCACGATCTTGTTGTCCTTCGGATCCCAGGACAGCGTCATGGTCCCGGCTCGGAACTCCTCCTCGATGGGCTGCTCGAGGGGTTGCGAATCCACCAGGCCCAAAGGTGCCACGGCCGGGATGATCCCGGTGGTTGCGTCGTTGGCCATGATCTCATCGAGGAGTTCGTCGATGCGTTCGGCCAAAGCGGCTACCTGTTGCTTCTCCAGCGACACGCTGACCAGACGGCTTCCGGTGCGCGCCTGCACGAAGAAGGTGCGGGCCCCTGGTTCACCGACAGTGCCGGTGATGAATCGTTCGGGCGGGTCGAAGCCGTGGACGATCGGAGGCATGTCGTTCACCCTATGACCTCGTTCCTAGTCGGTGACGCTCAGGCGGGTCCGGCGCCGCCACCGACCGGCGCATCGGTGGCTCCGGTGCTCTTTCGGCCGCGTCCGGACTTCTTGGTGGGTGGGGGGACCAGCCAGGACAGGTCTCCCGCGTGGGTGTTGCTGGAAACCACGTAGGGCCGGGCCGCGGTGTAGCGGATGATCGAGACCGAGGCCGGGTCAATGTTGATGCGTTGGAACAGGTCCAGGTGCATCCCAAGCGCGTCGGCGAGCACCGACTTGATGATGTCGCCGTGGCTGACTGCGACCCATACTGCGCCGGCACCGTGCTCCGCCTCGAAGGCGGCATCCAGGCGTCGGATGGCACCGACACTGCGCGCCTGCATGGTGGCCATCGACTCCCCACCGGGGAACGCGGCGGCCGAGGGCTGGGCCTGCACCGTCTTCCACAACGGTTCTCTGGCGAGTTCT
>CBDTZB010000341.1:0-3777 GCA_965364795.1 uncultured Nocardioides sp. | reverse complement strand
ATCAGTCATCGTCCCCCACTGTAGGTCGGCTCGCTCCACGACGGGTCGGGGCCTTTCGAGTAATGCGGTCACGGGAGAAGAACAAGGCCATCGGCTCAGTCATTCCCGACCACCTCGCGAACGATCCATTCCAAGGTGGCTTCCACCATGATGGCGAGGGCGTCGTCCTGGGAGATGGGTCCTCGCACCGGGACGGCGAACTCGTGGTCCGCACCGGGCACCACGCACATCTCGGTGCTCGCGGGGAACTCCCCCGGCTTCCCCATGGGGTCCCGATCTCCTTGGATGACCAGCGTCGGCACTCGAGCGTTGGCGAGTTCGGCCACCCGGCTCTTCTCCGGCTTGCCGGGAGGGTGCAACGGGAACGCCAAAGCCAAGGCCCCTGCCGCGCCTATGGTCTTGGCGCACCGGACCGCAGACCGGGCGCCGGCTGAGCGGCCGCCCAGGATGAGAGGTGTGCGGATCCGCAACCGATCCGTCGCAGCGATCAGTGCCTCGTCCAGGGCGGCCGGAGCGGTGGCGATCTTGCGTCCGGCCCGAACCCACGGCTGCTCGAAGCACACCACGGTGATGCCGTGCCTCGGGAGGTTCCGAGCCAGCGTCTGAAGATCTCTGGACTCGATCCCCTTGCCAGCGCCGTGTCCCAACAGGAGAGTGGCGACCGGCCGAGGCGCTCTGCGCGTGACGAACCGACCCTCCCCCTGAGGTGTATCCACGATCAGATCGATCGTCATGCTTCACCTTCCAGCGGCAGCGGTTCGACCAACTGCGGTCCGTTGTTATGCACATTGCCGACCGCAGTCGACACCGGGAAGGCCTCAAGCTGACCCGGCGCTGCCGGAGCAAGCAACGCCTCCAGTGTCGACAGGTTACTCAGGTCCGAGGTCGGGTCCAGCCAGTCAGCACGCCTGTCCGGCTCGACCATCAACGGCATCCGGTCGTGGATCCGGCCGAGTTCGTCCTCAGCAGTGGTGGTGATGACCGTGGCAGTCCACCGGAAACGGGCGGGGTCGTCCTCGGCCTTCGTGGGGTCACGCCAGATTTCGTACAACCCGGCCATGGCCAACACGCCGCCATCGCGGGGCCGGATGAAGAACGGCTGCTTGCGTGGTTTCCCCTTGGCCGTCACCTCTGAGGTGGCGTACCACTCGTAGTACCCATCGGCCGGCAGGAGACAGCGACGAGCCGCCAGGGCCCGCCGAAAGGCCGGCTTGGTAGCGACCGTTTCCATGCGGGCGTTGATCATGCGGCTGCCGATGGAAGGGTCCTTGGCCCAGGAAGGCACCAGCCCCCAGGTCAGGACTCGCAACTGGCGCTCCGGTGGTCGAGTCCGGTCGGCGGAGGGTGGCCTCTCCACCACCGCGTAGATCTCCTTGGTCGGAGCCACGTTGTAGTCCGCGGCCAAGGGCTCGCCCACCCGGGACTCGACGATCTCGAACTCCTCGATCAGATCCTCCGGGCGTCGACTGGAGGCGTAGCGGCCGCACATGTCCCACACCCTAGTAGTCCTCGGATCCTGGCCACGGGTCTCACGGCACGGGGCAAGAGCGTCCGTATGACGGCCCCACCGCTCATGACGACAGGCCGTCCCCCCGGTTCTCACCCTGAGGGGTGAACATCGCCGTCCGATGCCCTGCTGGGTTTCGTCGTCAGGTAGACAAGACTCATGGCCCTCAGTCGCGTCCTCGCCCGTCCGATGCTCGCCTCGATGTTCCTGGTCGGGGGTGTCAACGCAATGAAGAACGCTCCGAAACTGGCGGGCGCAGCCGCGCCGGTGACCGACGCCGTGGTTCCGGCGCTCAAGAAGATGATGCCCCAACTACCGATCCCAGAAGACACGGTGACACTGGTTCGCATCAACGCGGCGGTTCAGATTGCGGCAGGCCTCGGCCTGGCCAGCGGTAGGGCTCCGCGGACGTCCTCGGCGATCCTCGCCGCATCGCTGGTGCCCACCACGGCCGCCGGTCACTCGTTCTGGACCGCACAGGACCCGTCCGAGCGCGCCAACCAGCGGATCCACTTCTTCAAGAACGTTTCGCTGATCGGAGGGCTGCTCATCTCGGCGGGCGACACCGCTGGGAAGCCCGGTGTTGCCTGGCGCACCCGTCATGCCGCCACCTCAGCCCGCAAGGAGGCCAAGAGCCTGGCTACCTCAGCCCGGCGCGAAGTGAAGTTGGCCAAGGCCACCTTGACCTGAAGCGGCACCGGTCCTGACCACTAGGCTGTCCCTGATGACCGACGAGACCTGGTGGCCCGCCCCTGCCGCAACGCGGCCGATCGACGCCGTGGTCCAGTTGCCCGGCAGCAAGTCCCTGACGAACCGCGCGCTGATCCTGGCGGCACTCGCGCAGGGCCCATCGACGGTTCGACGGGCGCTACGCTCGCGCGACACCGAGTTGATGGCTAGCGCTTTGCGCATCCTTGGGGCATCGGTCGACACCACCGCCGAAGACTGGGCGGTGACGCCCGGGTCTCTCAGCGGGCTGAGCACCACCTCCGAGGTGGAGATCGACTGCGGCCTGGCTGGAACGGTCATGCGCTTCGTACCTCCGGTGGCGGCCCTGACCAGCCACACGGTTCGCTTCGACGGCGACCCCCACATGCGCACCCGTCCCATCGGAGTGGTGCTCGACGCACTGCGCGCCCTCGGTGCCGACGTCGAGGACACCACCTCCACGCTTCCGTTCGCCGTCCATGGCACCGGGTCGGTGCCGGGTGGCGTCGTGACGCTCGACGCCTCCGCGTCCTCCCAATTCGTCTCGGCGCTGCTGCTCGCCGGCGCTCGCTTCGAATCGGGCGTCGAGATCCGACACGAGGGCAGACCCGTGCCATCCCAGCCTCACATCGAGATGACCATCTCGATGCTCCGCGAACACGGGGTGGAGGTCGACGACAGCGAGACGAATCGCTGGTCGGTGCGGCCCGGCCCGATCACGCCACTGGATCGAGCGATCGAACCCGACCTGTCGAACGCAGCACCCTTCCTAGGGCTCGCCGCGATCTCCGGCGGCACCGTCACCGTCCGCGACTGGCCCGAACAGACCACGCAGGCCGGTGACGCGTTGCGCGAGATCCTCGCCCAGATGGGGTGCACGGTCGCTCGTACCCCCGCCGGGCTCACCGTCACGGGCCCGGAGCATCTGCTCGGTGTTGACCTGGATCTCCACGACGTCGGCGAGTTGGCCCCGGCTGTGGCAGCGCTCTGCGCCACGGCTTCCACGCCTTCGCACCTGCACGGCATCGAACACATCCGCGGGCACGAAACCGACCGATTGGCGGCCCTCGCCACCGAGTTGGGCCGTCGTGGCGCCGATGTCACCGAAGAGGCCGACCGACTGCTGATCCGCCCGGCGACCCTGACCCCCGGCCCCTTCCACACCTACGCCGACCACCGGATGGCGCACGCTGCCGTGCTGATCGGAGCCGCCGTCCCCGGCGTTCTGGTCGAGAACGTGGACACCACCAGCAAGACCTTCCCCGGGTTCGCCGCTGCCTGGTCGGGACTCTTCGCATGACCAACCGCTACTCAACCCACGACATCGAGCACTACGACCGGCCGCGGCGGCGTACCCGCCCACGCACCAAGGAGCGGCCCGTCTACGCCGATGCCCATGACGGCCGGGTGATGACCGTGGACCGGGGGCGCCTGACGCTGCTGGTCGGGGACACCACCGTCATGGCAGTCAAGGCTCGACCCCTGGGCCGCAAGGGTGTAGTCGTCGGAGATCGCGTGCGCGTCGTCGGAGACGTCAGCGGCACCGAGGGCACCCTGGCCCG
>CBDTZB010000340.1:0-3782 GCA_965364795.1 uncultured Nocardioides sp. | reverse complement strand
GCGGTCATCCACTGGCGTCGTCTGCGCCGCGGTGACGGCACCCCCATCTGCATCGAGGACGCCTACCTCAACGAGGTCCTCCTGCCCGGCTTCCTGCAATCGGGGATGCCCACCAGCTTGTACGCCGACCTGACGGCTCGTGGGCTTCGGCCGACCTGGGCCGAGGACTCCATCACCGCTGACCTCGCCAGCGAGGACGAGGCGCAACTGCTCGAGTTGGAGCCGCAGGCGCCGGTCCTACGGCACTCGCGTCGCGCGGTCTGTGGAGATAAGTGCGTCGAGGTGTCGCGCACCGTCTACCGCGCGGACCGGTTCACGATGTGGGTCCAACTGGGCACCGAGCCCGAACTCGACTGATCCAACCCCTTCGCTAGGCGGCTGCGAGCGCCCCGAGGCTGGCGGCAACCTCGCCGGACTCCTCGCACATCCAAACCGGGTCGGGTCCGCCCAGATCCGGGGCGATGTAGAGCGCGTGAGGTGGACGGTCCTCGCAGTTCACACAGATCGGCCACCGGCCGACAGCCTCGAACAGGGCATCCTGGACGTCCTGAGCGACCAGCCCAGCGATGTACACCGTTCCCTCGGGCCACTGCTCTGCCCACCACTGTCGTGCCGAACAGGCGTCCTCCAGGGCGGAGACAGCCTCGGCGGTGGCCTGATTGCGAGCTGAGAGGTCGGCAAGGACCCGGGCCCGGGCGTCGAAGAGCACTGCGTTGTCCACAACTCCATTGTGCGTGTGGAGGCAAGTCCTCACGCCGGGTAGCCTCGCGAGGGTCATGACGATCCTGATTGATCCACCCAACGCGCCGGGCCACGGACGACTGTGGTCCCACTTGGCGAGTGATCACTCCTTCGAGGAGTTACACGCCTTCGCGCGAAAGATCGGCATCCCGCACCACGGCTTCGACCGCGACCACTACGACGTGCCGGAGGAGTGGCACTCCAGCATGGTGCAGGCCGGTGCGTCGGCGGTCACCTCGCGGGAGTTGGTCAGCCGGCTCGCGAGATCGGGTCTGCGGAGGCGAAAGCCGCGTCCAGTTCGATGACGAGCCCGGCAAGTTCTGCCTCCGCGTTGTCGCGGGCGGCGGCCTCCCAGTTCTTCTTGCCGTAGTCGGTGGCGAACAGCGTCTCCTTGCGCAGCAGGTCGCGGAGGACTGCTGCGCGACCGGCGGCGAAGAGGTCGTCGTCGATGTGGGAGAACTCCCGTCGCACCTGCTCGACGTACTCGCGGTAGCGGGACGGCCCAGCGGCCAGGATCGCGAGGTCGGCGTCCGAGAGTGCTGACCCGTTGGCGTCCTGCTCCTCGGGCTCGTGTGTTTCGGTCATCCGGACCAGGCGTGCCACCTCGGTCACGGTCTCCGGGGCGACCAGCGGGGGGAGAGCCTCCTCCGCCCACACGGCCGAGCGCTCCTCGGCGTCCCGTTCGCCGTCGTAGACACTGTCGTGGAACCAGGCGGCGAGCAGGACCGCCTCCCAATCGAAGTCGGTGCCTTCGTCGGAGAGCTCGACCAGTCGCTCGAGGACCTCTCCGAGATGCTGCTGGTCGTGATAGCCACGCGTGGAGTCGTCGTACGCCGCCAACAGGTCGTCGCGGAGGTCGTCCGCCCCAGTCAGGGGCCAACTGTCCGGCAACTCACCGGACCCGTTGATGGGCTCGCTCATGGCTCCATTGAAACATCACCAGGCGGCGGGCTCATCGCCCACCGGATGGTGCTGGTGGCCAGGGTGCCCAGCGCCCGCACCACGGTGCGCTCGGAGATGGGGAGCCACGGCAACCGCAACGGCCACCGCGTCCAGGTCGGCATCAGACCGATCGCGGCGGCGACCAAGACGGCGTACGGCGCGCGGGCGGCCAGCGGGAGGGGAGGGCGGAAGAGCAGATAGCTGACGGCTTCACGGGCATCCCTGGTGCCGATCAGTTCGGGGCGATAGGCGGCCAACCGGTCCTTCAGCTCCGCTTCCGTCAGGGGTGGATCGATCACGCCGAGTCGGCGCGCGATCTCGGCGGTCTGAGCGACGTACTCGTCGCGGCCGGCCTGATCGAGCGGGTTCTTGCCGTAGGTCTGGTGGGCGGTCAGGAAGCTGTCGATCTCCGCGATGTGCACCCACTGCAACAGGTGCGGGTCAGAAGCCTCGTAGGGCGTGCCGTCGTCCATCACCCCGGTCACCCGCTGGTGAATGGAGCGGATCACGCCGATCATCTGCTCGGCGTCGTCCTCGACTCCGAAGGTCGTCACGGCGAGGAAGCGGCTGGTTCGATGGAGACGACCCCACATGTCCCCGCGATAGCCGGAGTGCTCGGCCACGGCGCGCATCGCCACCGGATGCAGGGTCTGAAGCAGCAGGGCCCGAATCCCACCGATGAACATCGAGGCATCGCCGTGGACGCGCACAATCGCACTGTCGGGTGCGAACCAGCGTGGGCCCACCCGGGAGTGGATCCGGTCGCGGTGTTCAGCCCCGTCGGGACCCGCGACGCGGGTGAAGAGAGTCTCTCCGAGTTGTTCCCTGATGCCCACCATGACGTCTCCTTCAGGTCACCCACAACCTAGCGAGTGGCCACAAGGAACAGGCTTCGAAAGTTCGCTCCAGAAATGGGAAGAGCCCCGCCGGAATCCTCGAGGGTCTTCGGCGGGGCTGCAACTTCAGGTCTGCTCGGCACTCCCCCCGGAGTACGTGTGCTATCCCCCCGGATGCACATCGAACAAACTGTTCAGTTCAGGTAGACCATTGCTCCCCCCGGAGTTTGGTCTAACCCCCATCATCGTTGGGTGTGGGTGCCCTTCGATGTATCTAAGGTAAGCCGGGTATGCGCACGAGAGACCCACAGATTAGTAACAAAACCGACCCAATGGGTAACAAGAAGTTACGGGCCGGGAGTCGAGTAGCCTCTCCCGCGTGAGCAAGATCGTGATCGTCACCGGATCGGGACGCAGTGGGACCAGCAGCGCTGCCGGAACTCTTAAGCGGTTGGGGCTGCAGATCCCCCAACCAGAGGTCGAGGCCGACGAGCGCAATCCGCGTGGCTACTACGAACCGCTGTGGGTGGCCGACTTCCACAAGTACTTCCTCAACGGCATCCCGGTGCGCACCATCGACTCGCGGCCCCACGCGGGCGAGATCGCCATGGACCACGTCACCGACGAGCGTGAAGCCGAGTTGCGTCAGTGGCTCACCGATGAGATCGCCGCACAATCGGACGACGCCATCTTGGCCATCAAGGAGACCCGGGCCTACTGGGTCTACCCACTCTGGCTGCGCATCGCCGCCGAGCTGGGCGTCGAGGTCAGCAGTCTGACCATGCTGCGCCACCCGACCCAGGTCGTGCGTTCCCGAGATGCGGCGTACCTCAGCGAGGAGTCCGACACCTTCCGGCGTCAGCGCGAGACCACCAACGTGGCGGCGTGGATGAACTCGGTCTTCGAGACCGAACGAGCCACCCGTGGCAACCCCCGGGCGTTCGTTCCGTACTACGACCTCATCGGTGACTGGCGTTCGACGATGTCGCGCGCAGGCGAGCAGATGGGGGTCGACCTCACCGTGGGACCCGAACCGCACGAGGTCGACGACTTCCTCACCGCCTCCCTGAACCGGTCAGGTGCAGACTGGGACGGTCTGATGGTCGCCGGGAACCTGGTCGAAATGGCCGAGCAGACCTGGACCTACGCCGGCGTACTGGTTGCCGACCCTGCCAACGCCGAGGCGATGGCCGGCCTGGATCGCCTGCGTGCGGAATACATCGAACTCTACGAATGCTCCGCCGCGATCGCCCTGGACGAGAC
>CBDTZB010000339.1:0-3790 GCA_965364795.1 uncultured Nocardioides sp. | reverse complement strand
TAGACCAGCACCTGCAGGGGCGGCTTGGAGTCACTCACCTGCGCGATGCTACCGCCCGCCCACCGGCCCGTCTCCCGGGATGCCGTCCCCTGTAATTTGCGGGCATGCACGCGACACGAGTCCGACGTCCGCGACGACCGATCACCCCCTGCTGATGCTCGACACTCAGACACTGTTGAACTTCAGCCTCGTCGTCCTGTTCGTACTGATTGGCGGGGTGTTCGCCGCCACCGAACTCGCCCTGGTATCGCTACGTGACAGCCAGATCAATCGGATCGAGGAGCGCGGCACCCGCGGTGCGCGAGTTGCCGCAGTCGCCCGCAATCCCAACCGTTTCCTCGCGGCGGTCCAGATCGGAGTCACGGTCTCGGGTTTCCTCTCCGCGGCGTACGGCGGTTCGACCCTCGCCCCGGACATCGCCCCTTACTTTGCCGACCTCGGGCTCCCCCAGGACGCTGCCGACACGGCGGCGCTCATCTTGATGACCCTGGTCATCGCCTATCTCTCCCTGGTCTTGGGCGAGTTGGTTCCCAAACGGCTGGCCCTACAACGCTCGGTCGGCCTCTCGATGGCGACCGCCCCGGCCCTGGACCGCTTCGCCAACGCCATGCGTCCTGTCATCTGGTTGTTGTCGATCTCCACCAACGCAGTGGTCAAACTCCTCGGCGGCGACCCCAACGCCACCTCCGAGGACGTCACCGAGGAGGAACTGCGCGACATCGTCCAGACCCATGAGGGACTCGGAGAGGATGAGCGCCAGATCCTCGAGGACGTTTTCGCCGCCACGCGCAGCACGGTCAAGGAGGTAATGCGCCCCCGAGGCGAGGTCGAATTCATCGCTGGCGACCTGACACTGGCCCAGGCCGCCGAGCAGATCCGAGCCCGGCCGTTCTCCCGATACCCCGTCACCGGGGAGAACTTCGACGACATCCTCGGCTTCCTCCACGTCCGCGACCTCCTGCTGGACACCGTGGACGAGGATCAGTTGGTCCACGAAGTAGCCCGCCCCATCCTCCTGATCCCCTCCACCAAAGCAGTACTGCCCGCCGTGACGATGATGCGAGCCGAGAAGACCCACATCGCCGTCGTCGTGGACGAGTACGGCGGCACCGACGGCATCGTGACCTTGGAGGACCTGATCGAGGAGATCGTCGGAGACATCCAAGACGAGTACGACGCGCCTCCCGAAGACGAGGACCCGCTAGGCACCCCCGGTCCCGACGGACAACGCTTCCTCCCCGGAGGCCTGAGCATCGAGGACTTCGCCAAGCGCACGGGCGTCAACCTCATCGACGGTGACTACGAGACTGTCGCCGGGTACGTCGTGGCTCAACTAGGCCGGGTGGCCGAGGTCGGCGATTCGGTCGACGTGGATGACGCGACGCTCACGGTCGTGGAGATGGACGCGCTGCGGGTGACGCGCATCTCGGTCGAGCACCGGCCGACACCGACGTCGCCGGACGACGCTGAGACAGCGGGTGACGACGCCGGTCAGGTCGACTGACGCTCTGCTTCCTCGCGTCGTTCCAGCCGCTCCAGGCGGTCGAGCCTGCGGTCCTCCCGCTCGGCCTCCTTCATCGAGGACCGCACCCATTGGGTGAACAGCACCGCGAAGAACATCAGCCCGATGAGATCTCCTGCGCCCCACAGAATGCCGCCGGCGAGATTCTGATCCTCGGCAAGATCCGGCAGCCACGAGCCCATCGGGCCCTGGGCGAGCTCTCGATAGTGCTCCCCTCCGATGAGAGCGTCCTGACCCATGATCGTCACGCCCAAGAACGCGTGGAAAGGCAGTGTCAGCACGATGAGCATCACCCGGAAGGGGTAGTCGACCCTGCCGGGAAGCGGATCGACACCCATGAGGGGCCAGAAGAACAGCGCTCCGACTGTGACGAGGTGGATATGCATCATCTCGTGCACGAAGACCGAACTCAGTGAGGCGTCGTACCAACTGGTGAAGTAGAGCGCCCAGGGCGACAGGACGTACAAAGCGAACGTCAGCGGCGGGAAACTGAGAACCTTGGCGAACCGCGAGTGCAGCACCGCCAGCAACCAGCCTCGGGGCGTTCCCGGCAACGTTCGTAGGGCCAAGGTGATCGGGGCGCCCAACGCGAGCGCGAGCGGCACCACCATTGACAGAATCATGTGCTGAACCATGTGAACGCTCAAGATGATCGTGTCGTACGCCGCGTAGCCCGAAGCCGTGGAGACGTAGAAGATGAGCATCGCCGCGACGTGGGCCACCGTGCGCCCCACCGGCCAGCGGTCCCCTCGCTTACTCAGGGTGCGGACACCAAGCAGGTAGAGACCGATGCCCCAGACCGTCATCACCAGGGGCCACCCGATGATCTGCCACTGCGAGAAGAACGACCCTGCGGTGAGTTCGGGGAGGACTTCAGAGCCTGACACAGAGGGAAGAAGCAGCGAGAACAGCACGATGTGAAGTTTATGACGCACCCAGTGATGGGGGTCGTGGCGCCTCCCCCGTCGGGTATGGCCATAATAGTCCCGTGGCGACGACAGCATCTATTCCCGCATCCCGACTGCACGGGCACCATGACCGACCAAGCATGGTCGCCGTGGGCACGATCATCTGGCTCTCCAGTGAGCTGATGTTCTTTGCTGCCCTCTTCGCGTCCTACTTCACGATCCGCTCGGTGAGCGGGGATCTGTGGGCCGAACAGACCCAGTTGCTGGCCGTTGGCACAGCATCGGTGTTCACCACGGTCCTCGTGCTCTCCTCGCTGACCTGTCAGCTCGGCGTGTTCGCGGCCGAGCGCGGCCAGGTCGGTCGCACTGGTTCGGTGCTGCAGGTCAACAAGTGGGGTCTGCGTGAGTGGTTCATCCTCACCTACATCATGGGCGCCATCTTCATGGCCGGTCAGTCCCTGGAGTACGCCACGTTGATCCAGGAGGGGATGACCATCCCCGACTCGGCCTACGGGACGATGTTCTACCTGACGACCGGCTTCCACGGGATCCACGTCACCGGCGGTCTGATTGCGTTCCTCTTCGTGCTCGGTCGCACCTACCTCGCTCGCAAGTTCACCCACGAGCAGGCGGTCAGCGCGATCGTCGTCTCCTACTACTGGCACTTCGTCGATGTTGTGTGGATCGCGCTGTTCGCGGCGATCTACCTCATTCAGTAGTTCATCGATAGCGACATACTTCAACACTTCGTTTAGACTCGTATCCTGAAGTTGAACATGACACAGCAAGGACTGACATGCGCCTCTTGAACCGTTCCGCTGGCCGTATCTCGCGGCGCCGCCGCGGGCCCTTGGCCGGCCTGATGGTCCTGATCCTGGGTCTGTTGTTCACCGGGAGCTTGTACGCCACGTTCTCCCCCGCGCAGGCGGGAACCGCGGAAACCGACCTCGAGCAGATCGAAGCCGGCCGCGAACTGTTCCTGGTGGGCTGCTCCTTCTGCCACGGCAGCAACGGTGAGGGCATCCTCACCAAGAGCGGTGACACCCAGTACGGCCCCTCCCTGGTCGGCGTCGGCGCAGCCTCAGTCGACTTCCAGGTCGGCACCGGCCGGATGCCTTTGGTCCAGCCCGGCGCCCAGGCGCCCCGCAAGCCCGTGGTCTACACCGAGGAAGAGACTGCCGCTCTCGCGGCCTTCGTCGCCTCGCTGGGCCCCGGACCGGCCATCCCGTCCCCCGCTGACTACAGCGTCGAGGGACTCGACGAAGACGAGCGCGAAGAGGCTGTCACCCGTGGCGGCAAGATCTTTCTGACGAACTGCACGGCCTGTCACAACGCCGGGGGCCAGGGTGGCGCCATGCCT
>CBDTZB010000338.1:0-3792 GCA_965364795.1 uncultured Nocardioides sp. | reverse complement strand
CCCGCCGCCCCCACCACCCGACGGAAGGACCCAGCCAACATCTCTAACGCCTTGACGGACCACATGTCCGCGATCGGGTTCGCGCCGCAGTAGGGCACGCGCTGCTCGGGCTGTTTCGCCTCGAACTGGTCGAAGGGACGGGCGGTGTAGCTCTCCAGTGCGTGGCACAAGATGTCCATGCCCGAGGCCGCGGTCACCATCGGTGGCTGGGTGGCCGTGAGGGTCGGATCGACGACCGCGAGGCGAGGCCGCAGGGCTTGGTGGCTGATTCCGGTCTTCACCTTCAGAGAGAGGACGTCGAGCACACAGATGGTGGTGCTCTCACTTCCGGTGCCTGTCGTGGTGGGAACCGCCACCAGCGGTAGCAGGGGCTGTTCCGGCGCCCGGCCCTTACCGACCGGCGCGTTCAGATAGTCCATCAGGTCGCCCGGGTTGGTGGTCAGCAGATTGACCGCCTTGGCGGTGTCGATCGCCGAGCCACCTCCGACGGCCACGATGGCGTCGAACGGGCCCTGCTCTCGACCGAAGTCGATCGCTTGCTGCATCGACTCGTCGGTCGGTTCGACCCTCGCCTGATCGAAGGTGGTGACCTCGAGGCCTTTCGCCTTCAACTGCTCAGCGATCCGCCCAGGCCCACCCGTGGCCGCGACCCCAGGGTCGGTGATGAGGAGTACCCGGCGCACCCCCCAGGTCGCCAATTCGTGGCCGATCTCGGCCGAGGATCGGGGCCCGAACTTCAGGGCCGGGGACGCGTAGGTGAAGACGGTTTCCAGCACCTCACCCACGATAGCCCGATCCGGCGGCCTCGGCGGTTGCCCATTCGGAGCGTCGCGATGGTGGCTCCTGAGCGATCCGCATCCGATCGGCACGCGATCTGGGTCACATCCTCAGAAAAGTTCTTCCGCCAACGGGGCGAGGGACGACAAATCGTTACCCACCCAGCGCCGCTGACCCACGCCCTTTCCAGCCCAAGAGCCCTGCCCCAGCAGGCTCTCCGCCACATTCGGTTAACAGGAAGTGTTACCCCTGCGTTGTTGTGGGTGGCCGCCAGGCCATGCCTAACATGAGACCAGACAACTCGTGGGCCAATGCACTTTGTGCGGGCTCAGAGACATCAGGGGGGATGTAAACATGTCGGTGCAGACAACTGCGTCGCGACCAGCGGGGAAGTCGGCGGGAGCCGCCGCCGTGGGTGTCATCCTGACACTCGCAATCTTCGTGTTGATTTTTTTGAGTTTCCTTGTCGCGCCGTTGCTTGTGCTGGCTGCCGCTTTTCTCGCTTACGCCGTGATGCGGCCCCGTGCTGACAAGGGTCCCGCATCCGGGCCGGCCGCCGCTCCGGGTCGCGCCGCGCACGGATTCGGGGCTGGCACTACGTGACCACGACTGCCAGCCTCAGCGCCGCCCGCCTCAACGACGGCGTTGACGGCGAACTGCGTCATCTGATCCCCGAGGGGATCTGCCGCACCTTCCGCGTCCTGCCGTACGGCCTCTCCGAGGGTCACGTCCTCGTTGCCGCCGCCGAGGCGGACGACCCGATTACCGAGCACGTCGTCGCAGAGCGCATCGACCGTCCCGTGCTGCTCGTACGTCACACGGTCAACGAGATCGTCGCGGCTATCAACGACACCTACCCTCCCGTCGAGGCCGAGGTGGAGACTTCCGAGGCCCGCCGTTCTCGGATGCAGATAGCGCAGATGCTCACCCGTAGTGGTCTGGTCACCAACGAGCAGTTGCAGCGCGCCATGTTGGAGTACTCCCGCACCGGGGACCCGATCGGCGACATCCTGGTCTCCCACGAAGCCATCTCCGAGGACGTGCTGGTTGCCGCCTTGTCCGAGGTCTACCAGATGCAACGTGTCGGTCTGGCCGATTTCACCCCCGACGCGGAGGTCGCCCGACGGCTTCCCCAGTCGATGGCTCAGCGCCTGCAGGTCATCCCGGTGGCGGACACGGAGGAGACGACTCTGGTCGCTGTCGCCCGCCCGCTCTCGGGGGAGGACGCCACCGATGTCGAGGACGCACTCGGCAACAGCTTTCGCCAGTTGCTGGCGAACCGGGCGGATCTCGACGAGTTGATCCAGCGAACCCACCAGGACCACTACGCCGAGCAGGCCACTGTGTTCATGAGGGAGGAGCACCCCGAGATCTCCGCGCATGTGGTGGTCTCCCCGGCCCAGAAGGCTGTCCTGATGATCTCGCTGATCATCATCGTGATCTGCGGAGTGATCCGGCCGATGGGCACCCTGACCGCTCTGGTCGCGGTCGCCAGCTTCATCTACCTCGTTGTCTCCCTCTACCGGTTCCGATTGACGCTGCGGGCCTTGGGCACCCACCTGGAGCAAGACATCTCCGAGGAGCAGGTCAATGCGCTGGACGAGCGCAAACTGCCCATCTACACGATTTTGGTGCCCCTCTACCGGGAGGCCGGCATCGTCCAGCGCCTGGTGCGCGACATCAACGCCCTGGACTACCCCAGGACCCGTTTGGACGTGAAACTCCTGTGCGAGGAGGACGACGACGAGACCATCGACAAGATCCGCGAAATGAATCTACCGCCGCACTTCCACATGGTGATCGTGCCGGACAGCCAGCCCAAGACGAAGCCCAAGGCCTGCAACTACGGCCTCCAACTGGCCAAGGGCAAGTACTCCGTCATCTACGACGCTGAGGACCGGCCCGACCCGGACCAGTTGAAGAAAGCCCTCATCGCCTTTCAGCAGGTCCCCGGCAACGTGGTCTGCGTCCAGGCCAAGTTGAACCACTTCAACCAGGATCAGAACCTCTTGACCTCGTGGTTCGCCAACGAGTACTCCATGCACTTCGAGCTGATCCTCCCCGCCATGGATGCCGCAGAGGCCCCCATCCCGCTGGGCGGCACCTCCAACCACTTCATCACCTCGACGCTGCGAGAGCTCGGCGCCTGGGACCCCTTCAACGTGACCGAGGACGCTGACCTCGGCATCCGCCTGCACCGCGAGGGCTACCGGACCACGATGATCGATTCCACCACCCTGGAGGAAGCCAACTCCAACGTCGGCAACTGGATCCGCCAGCGCTCGCGCTGGAACAAGGGCTACTTCCAGACCTGGCTGGTGCATATGCGCAACCCGATCAAGTTGTTGCAGCAGACGGGTCTGCGCGGCTTCTTGAGCTTCAACCTCACCATGGGTTCCGCCCTCGTGCTGCTGATGAACCCGGTCTTCTGGGGGCTGACCACGCTCTTCGTCCTTACCCAGTGGGGCTTCATCACTCAGCTGTTCCCCGGTGTCGTGTTCTACGCCGCCAGCGCTCTGCTGTTCATCGGCAACTTCATCTTCGTCTATCTCAACGTCGCGGGCAGCCTTCAACGAGGCGAGTTCAGCCTCACCAGAACAGCACTTTTGTCGCCGCTGTACTGGGGCTTGATGAGTTGGGCCGCTTGGAAGGGCTTCATCCAACTCTTCACCAACCCGTTCTACTGGGAGAAGACCGAGCACGGTCTGGACGAGGTCTGAAGCAGATGGCCGACACCAGCACACACATCGTCACCAACCGCGAACGCTTGGCTGGGGTCGTGCAGTCCGTGGGTCGTCGACCGGTGGACATCGAACCCCGCAAGTGGGAGAGCGCACTGGTCTTCGGGGTCTTCACCGTGGCCTACGCCTGGATCGGGTACTACCTGGTCATCACCCTGCACGTGGTGGGCTTCGAGACGCTGGACCGGTTCAACCGGGCTCTGATGATCTGGCACAACGACCCGACCAAACTCGCCGCCGTCGGCTTCGACTACCCGCCGCTGGCGATTCTGCT
>CBDTZB010000337.1:0-3796 GCA_965364795.1 uncultured Nocardioides sp. | reverse complement strand
TCGTGCGCGGGCCGCCGGTGAGGGCGACGGCGACGACCAGGGCCGCGAGCGTCCCCACGCCGATGACGAGCAGTGAACGGTTGCGCTGGAGCCAGTCGCTCATCGGACCCCCGCCAACTCGTCGTCGAGGGCGAGCACGAACGCCGCCTGCGCCGCGGTGGCGTCGCGCTCGCCGTACAACACGAGATCGAAGAGCCGGGCGCCCTCGGACATCCCCGCCGCCTGGTCGGGGTACGCCGATTGGAGCGTCTGCGTCACCTCGTGCGCCGTGGTGCCGGGTGCTGCGTCCAGGCGCCCGCGTTGGACCTGCCGTGCAACGAGCGCGCGGAAGGCATCGACGAGTGCCTCGGAGTGACGCCCCTCGAGCGCGGCCCGTTCCGCGTTCTCTCGCCACCGCGCTGCACTGACGGAGGAGTCCGGAAGCACGGAGTCGGCGCGGCTGCGCCGTTGCGGCGCGGTGCGAGCCCGGGTTGCCAGCCAGATCAGCGCGAGCACGAGCAGCAGACCGACCGTCATCGCGGCGAAGGCCGAGAGCGGCGGAGCACTCGAGGCCGCGTCCAGGACGTCCAGCACCCGCCGGCGCAGCCAGTCCAGCAGCCGCTGCATCACGTCGTCCTGGTGATAGACGGGATCGAGCAGCTCGCGGCGCAGCAGGTCGCGCCCCTGCTCCGGTGTCGGGACGAGGGGCGGATCGGCCGGTGGCCCCCACCTCACGAGCGGGTGATTCCCGCCCGTTGCATCAACACCACGTCGAACGCCTCGGTGCGCATCCTCAGGTCTACGTACTGAAGAGTCGCCACCGAGGTGGTGAACGGTGCCACGAATGCGGCCGTGATCACCGACGCGACGGCCTGCCCGATGACGAGGAGGAACACACCGGCCTCGCCGGGAAGCCCCCCCAGCAGCAGCCCCTGGCTCACGAGGCTGATCGGCATGGAAAGCATCGAGCCGGCGATCTGGGCGGTCACGAAGGTGAGCAGCGCGATGCCGAAGGTCCGCCAGAAGGCCTTGCGGGTGAGGTGATGACCGCGCCTGAGGGCGCCGAAGACCCCGATGGGCTCGAGCATCAGTGCGGGCACGGGCAGGTAGTAGACGCGCACCCAGAACCAGAACAGGAAGGCGACGAACAGCGGCACACTGACCACGCCGTAGACCACCGGGACCTGCCAACCCGTGGCCGACATGACGACGACGACCCAGCTCAGGACGTAGACGGCGAGGAGCAGCGTCGTGGCCAGGCCGAGCAGGAAGGTGAGCCCGATCAGCCGCCACCGCTTGCCGTGCGTGGCAGCCCATGCCTGACCGAGGGTGAGCTTGTGGCCGATCGCGGCAGCGGCGACGACGTGGGCGATCATGCCGCCCACCAGGATCAGGCCGATGCCCTGCAGCACGCTGCCCAGCGCCAGCGAGCCGAAGACGCCGGCGACGGCGACGATGTCCTCGTCGTTGAGGGACGTGGTCACGCCCTCGGAGCCCGAGCCGCCTGCGAGACCGTTGGTCGGCGACAGGTCCAGCGCCGCTCCCAGCGCCGCGGTGGCGAGCACCGGGATCGCCATCGCAATCGCCGCGACGAGCACCGCGGAGCCGACGGTGGCCCGGGGATTGAAGCGGATGATCTTGAAGGCCGCGTCATACATGTCACCCAGGCTCAGCGGACGCAGCGGGATCGCGCCCGGCTTGTGGGCGGCACCCCGGGACGGCAGCTGGGAGGAGGCCGCCGGAGCAGTGGCGTAGGCCTGCGTGGCGGGTCCCGGCTGCTGCGGGTTCCACCCCGGCGGTGGCGGGTGCTGCTCCGACATGTCTTCCCCCTGATCGCGACGATGGCGCAATCCTGACAGGTCGCTCCCGGCGGTCCTTGACCAGCGTCGGGCGGACGGTTCGGCCCGTCGCCATGGACTGGATTCGCGCACGCCCAGTCCGATTTGGCGCGTGCTCGGATGTCTGCCAAGATAGTCCGGTTGCTCCGGCGAGTCGCTGACACGTGGCTGGCGGAGTGTGGCAGCACTTGACTTCTGAATCGCGTCTCCGAAGATCGATTGAGTTTGTTGCGTGCTTCGCACCTCGCCAGATTGACGAGTAGGAGACCCGATCAGCCCGACGAACCTGTCGGGTGCCCCCCACACAACACATCGAGATCCAGGTCTCGTGTCGCGGAACGTGCGCGACACGCCCGACCTCGGGGGTCGGTGGTGGGAGGCGGATGCACAGGCGGTACGTACTCACCCGAGGACGTGTCGTGAACCAGACCAGAACGCGGTACGACCCCAGCGGGGCGTACGAGATCGATAAGGACGAGAGAGACCTATGGCGGGACAGAAGATCCGCATCAGGCTCAAGGCCTATGACCACGAGGTGATCGACACCTCGGCGCGCAAGATCGTGGACACCGTCACCCGCACGGGTGCCAAGGTCGCCGGCCCCGTGCCGCTGCCGACCGAGAAGAACGTGTTCTGCGTCATCCGCTCGCCCCACAAGTACAAGGATTCCCGCGAGCACTTCGAGATGCGTACGCACAAGCGTCTCATCGACATCATCGACCCCACGCCGAAGACCGTCGACTCGCTCATGCGTCTCGACCTGCCTGCCGGTGTCGACATCGAGATCAAGCTCTGAGGTCTGATATGAGCACTTTGGAACGCAATGTGAAGGGCCTGCTGGGCACCAAGCTCGGCATGACCCAGTTCTGGGACGAGAACAACCAGGTCGTCCCCGTCACCGTGATCGCGGCTTCGACCAACGTCGTGACCCAGATCCGCCAGCCCGAGATCGATGGCTACAACGCCATCCAGGTCGGCTTCGGCGAGATCGAGGCACGCAAGGTCAACAAGCCCGACGCCGGACACTTCGCCAAGGCGGGGGTCACCCCCCGTCGCCACATGGTCGAGATCCGCACCGCCGACGCTGCGTCGTACTCCATCGGGCAGGAGCTCAGCGCTGAGCTGTTCGCCGCCGGTGAAGAGATCGACGTGACCGGCACCAGCAAGGGCAAGGGCTTCGCGGGTGTCATGAAGCGCCACGGCTTCCACGGAGTCGGCGCCTCGCACGGTGCCCACCGCAACCACCGCAAGCCGGGCTCCATCGGCGCCTGCGCCACGCCGGGTCGCGTGTTCAAGGGCACGCGCATGGCTGGTCGGATGGGTAGTGACACGGTCACCACGCAAAACGTCACGGTGCACGCCATCGACGCCGAGAAGGGCCTGATCATGCTCAAGGGCGCCGTTCCCGGCCCCAAGGGTGGTCTCGTGGTCATTCGCTCGGCCGCCAAGAAGACGCAGGAGGTCTGAGCATGGCTACCAAGACTGTGAAGGTTGACTTCCCGACCGAGATCTTCGACGTCGAGGTCAACGTCCCGTTGATCCACCAGGTCGTCGTCGCCCAGCAAGCTGCGGCTCGCCAGGGCACGCACTCCACCAAGCGTCGCGGCGAAGTCCGCGGTGGTGGACGCAAGCCCCACGCGCAGAAGGGCACCGGCCGCGCCCGTCAGGGCTCGACCCGCGCTCCGCAGTTCACCGGCGGTGGCATCGTGCACGGCCCCAAGCCGCGCGACTACAGCGAGCGGACCCCCAAGAAGATGAAGGCTGCCGCCCTGCGTGGTGCCCTCTCCGACCGGGCCCGCAACGACCGCATCCACGTGGTCGACGGCCTGATCTCCGCCGACAAGCCCTCCACCAAGACTGCTCTGGCCGCGCTGCTGAGTCTCAGCGACCGGGTCCGCTTCCTGGTGGTCCTCGAGCGCAGCGACGCCATCACGTGGCTCTCGCTGCGCAACGCGCCCGAGGTGCACATCGTGGCCGTT
>CBDTZB010000336.1:0-3818 GCA_965364795.1 uncultured Nocardioides sp. | reverse complement strand
CCCCATGAGTCGATGACGGTCCAAGCCACCTCGACGGTGCAGACCAACCGGACTCTGGCCGGTGAGCCTTCGGCCACCTGGGAGCAACTGACCCACCCGGACGTCGCCGACCGCTGGACGGAGTACCTCACGCTGCCCGAGCTCGTGGAACCGTCAACCGACTTCGCCCAGCGAGCCAAGCAGGTCGTGGCGGACTTTGAACTGCCCGGCGAGGCCGCCCGCGACCTGTGCTCCCTGGTCCACGACGAGGTCGAGTTCGTTCCTGGAACAACCCTGGTCAGCACCCCCGCCGTTCACGCCTGGGCGCAGCGCGCCGGGACCTGTCAGGACATGGTTCATCTCGCGATCGGCGGACTGCGCTCCGTGGGCATCCCGGCCCGCTACGTCTCCGGCTACTTCCACCCCGACGCCGATCCGGTGATTGGGCAGACGGTCCACGGCCAGGCCTCGGCCTGGGTCGAGTGGTGGGACAACGGGTGGCACTCATGGGACGTCGCCATGAACCGCGAGCCCGATGACCATTACGTCACCCTTGCGACCGGACGCGACTACCGCGACGTGAAGCCCCTCTCGGGCATCTACTCAGGGTCGGAGACCTCCGACATGACCGTCGAGGTGGAGATCACCCGCCTGGCCTGACGAACTCGACGTTGTCCAACCGCGGGTTGGTGAGTGAGGAATCCCTACCGGACTGCGTACGACGGCCAGGACTATACCAAGCACGGTGAACACAGCACGCGACCGGGCCTGGCGATGAGATCGCCAGGCCCGGTCAGTTGGGTCAGTGCCTCCAGCGGCGTCAGCCGTGCCCCGGAGTCACATCGCCGCTACTTCGAGTGGATTTGGATGTTCCCGCGGGTGAAGTCACCCGGCTGCAGCACACCGTCGATCCAGAGTCGCAGCACATCGGCTCGGCTGGGCTCACCGTTGTCCTCGACGTAGGCCACGAAGCTCCTGCCGTCCTTGCCTGTCCCGGCGAACCACGCCGAGGTTGCGTCCTCGGAAACGGCGAGGGCGTGCACGTCGTTGGCGTGGAACCGCTCATCCGGTGCCTGGTACTGGAGGGAACCCTTGACTGAGCCCTTGGTCTGGGCGTTGAAGCCGCCCCGGCCTCCAGCGTCGGTCGTGAATCCGCCAGTGATCTTTCCCCGGGTGTTGCTCACCGTCACTGCGGTGGTGTCACAGGTCTGAGCGCCGTCCTTGTCGGTGACGCACAGGGTGACCGTGTGTTCGCCCAGGGTCAGGTACTGCTGGCTGGGCGACAGCGCGCCGGTCGACGACGCTGCCGAGGTGCCGCTGGAGCCGTCACCCCAAGTGACGTCGATGGTCCAGTCGGCATCTGCGCCGGGATCGTCGAAGTCGGCGTCCAGGGTTGCGGTGCCGCCGAACGTCACGTCGTGGTTCGGACCGGCTTCGACCTCCGGAGCGACGTTGGAGACCGACACGGTGCCTGAGTACCCGGTCTTGCCGCCGTCCTTGTCCCGGATCTGCCCAACCACGTTGCGGACACCGTTGTCATCGGTGGCGCAGGTCACGGTGTTGCTGAGTGACCAGGCGGTGAAGCCGTTCGAGTCGTCGCAGTCGAACCGATGCTCGAAGCCAGCAGTCGTGTCCGCGTCCGACGGGTCGCTGGGGTCAGTGAGAGCAAGCTGGAAGCTGGTGCCTTCGTCGACGGGCCCGTCGTCGGTGAACGCCGCCTGGGGCGCAACGTTTCCTACTGCGATGGCAACGGCTTGTTGTGTGGATCCGGTGTCATCGTCTTCGACGGTGATGACGGCGTTGTAGTTGCCGTTGTCGTCGTACGTGTGGCTACCGGAGACCGTGCTCCCGCTAAGGGCACCTGAGTCGGGAGATCCGTCACCCCAGGCGATTGAGCCCTCGTGGGTGTCGAGGGTGCCGACGTCGGAGAAGGTCGTGCTCAACGGGAGGCTGGTGCCCTCGTCGACGTTGGCCGGACCGGGGTCAGCCACGGCCGGGGCCACGTTGGCCACGCTGACGGCGGTCGACGTCGAGACGCTGGCGTCGCCATCGGTTGCCCCGATCGACACCGTGTAGGTGTCGGCCAGCGTCCCCGTCGGGTCGTCATCGAGATACTGGTGGTCGAACGGGTGGGTCCCGTTGCCGACGGTTGCCGTATCGCTTGACCCATCAGCCCAGTTGATCGTGAGCGTCATCGGGTCGCCGTCGGGATCGTCGGCGGTCACCTCGATGGTAGCCGTGCCGTTCTCGTCGACGTCGTCACCGGTCGCGGAGACCGTCGGCGGGCGGTTGCTGGCGATCGTGACCTCGGCCTCATCGAAGCCAGATAGCAGGCCCGGGTCTCGGACCGTTACCCGCACGGTGCTGTCGGCCGCGAAGGTCGACGTGAACGTGTCTCCGGTTTCACCCGCCTGGACGATCCCGTTCACGCGCCATTCGTAGGTCAGCGAGCTGAGCGGATCGTCGCTGTCGGTGGCAGTGGTGGTGAAGGTGACTGCCCCACCCGGAGTCACAGTGACGGCATCGGGGTCGATGTCGACCGTGGGTGCCGACTCACAGGCATCGCCCACGCCGTTGTTGTTGGCATCCTCCTGGCCGGGGTTCGAGATGGTGGCGCAGTTGTCGGTGTTGTCCGAGACACCGTCACCGTCCTGGTCTGCCACGCCGACGGAGGTCACGAGAACGTGGGGACGCATCGTGCCGCCGCGACCTGCGCACTCAGCACCGGGATCGCCGCCTTGGTAATAGCCGGATCTGTCGCAGATCGAGGCGACGGAGGTAAAGCCGCCGATATCGCCCCAGATGCTGTGGCTGCTGTTGCCAAAGTTGCTCAGTGACGCGCTCGTCGAGCCCTGCATGGTGGCGTGACCAGGGTCGTCGACCCGGACGGTGTCGTAGCCGCCCCCGTTGCGGCTGTAGGTGACCCCGTTGAACGGCGCGATGGTCGGGATCCAGTTCGGGCCACTCGACCCGTACTGTGTCGAGACGACGATGCCCGTCGCCGGATCTCCGAGGACCCAGTCGATGGAATCCCGCAAGGCGATGGCCGCCGGGTTGGTGCCAAATGCATGCTCGAAATGCACCCCGGAGAGAACGGCGCGCCCGGTGATGGCGGCGCCGTAGACATCACGGGCGCTGGTGGCGGCCTGGTTGCTGAACCCATCTCCAAGGAAAATGAGGCCGAACCGTTGGAAGTCTGCGACCGAAGCCGACTGGAACTGCGCATCGGTCCAGGTCTCGAACGTGGTGGCCGAGGAGATGCTGAGGACTCTGGTGCACATTGAGGCGGCACTTGTGTGACAAAGTACGTCGACTGGGTGGGTCGTGGCCCGGGCGGGGCTGGAGCCGAGCGCCAGGCCCCCGACCAGGGCGAGTGCGGTGAGAAGCGCCATGAAGGCTCGAGGTATCTGGTGACGCCCCGCGCGTTGGGCCGTGGTCATGATGGGACCTCCTGATTCCACCCGTCATTTACAGGTGCTTCGGCAACCCTGTCGCTTGCGCGCGGTAAGGACGTCCGTGACGACTACGGAACTTTCGGAGCGAACTACCGATGTCTTCCCGGCGTCGGGGGCCGCATTACGGAGGCGGGTCGATCAGTCGGTTCCGACCGGCGGCTCACCGAGCGAGCCCGGGAGTTCGCTTCGCCGGTGGATTCCGAGCTTCTGAAAGGCGGTCTCGAGATGGCTTTCGACCGTCCGAACCGACAGGTGGAGTCGCTCCGCGATCTCCTCGCTATGCAGGTGAACCGCCATCCGGGCGACCTCCGCCTGGCGAGGAGTCAGGTCGGTCGGTCGCTCGAGGAGTGCGGGCGTGCTGGCGCCGGGGCAGCAATCCGCCAG
>CBDTZB010000335.1:0-3826 GCA_965364795.1 uncultured Nocardioides sp. | reverse complement strand
GACTCGCGTGCAGCGCCGACGAGTTCGAGATCGGGGGCACCGCGTCCGGGGGCGCTGGCGTGGAGGACCCGGTCGATCAGGTCGACGGCGACGGCGCCCGCGGGCAGGCCCACCAGATTGAGGCGGCGCAAGAGTTCGAGTTGTTGGGCCCCAGGGATGGCGCGCTCGGTGGAACCTGTTTGGGGCTCCCACCCCTCCCAATCGGCCCACGGGGTGGTGCCCCCGGTTCGCAGGTGCTCGACCCACCCGTGGGCGCGCGCTGCTGCCCCGGCGCTCACGACTCGCGACGCATCTTGGTCTGGGTCTTGATCTTGGCCAGGAACTCCTTGTCGGGGTCCGGCCGGCGGGCCGCCTCCCGAGTCATCGCCGCCAAAGCGTCGAGGGCCACCTGGGCCTGCTTCTTCGGGGAGACCTTGTCCGGGTTCACCCACCGGGTGCCTTCCTGAGGACGCACCGGGCGAAGCTCCTCGACGTCGCCGACGATGTGGAGGCCGCTGTTCGACAACCAGTCGATCCACTCCTGCGAGAGCTCCTCGGCCCAGTCGAACATCCGCGGAGGCAACCGGACAGCGGGTGACATCGGACGCTGAGTCATCTCGCTGTTGGCCAGGTGCTCGCGGATCAGTTGGTCGTAGTCACTCTGACGGCGCTCCGCCTTGTCGAGGCGACGGTTGAGCTTGCGCAGCACCTCGGTCTCCACGACCCCGAGGGACTGGTTGACGCGCACCGCGTCGGTGGGCGCCCAGGCCGGGTCGATGCCGAGGGTGTCGCAGAACCGCAGCCAGAGCAGGTCACGGTCGGCACCCGAGGGCGGCACCGTGATCACGTGCACGCGTTCGGGCGGCAGGCCCTCGGCCCAGGCCTCCACCACCGCGGGCAGGTCGAAGGCGCGGAAGAACCAGGGGTGTCCGCTGCGCTGCACCCGGCCCAGGAAGCGGCGGAACGGCCAGCGCCGCCCCTGCTTGACGCTCTCCTGCCAAGCGGCGGGAAGCTGACGGCCCAGGTCGCGGGCGGTGTAGACGATGTGGAGTTCGGTGCCGGGATCGGCCATCAGGTCGTTCTTCGCCCGCGCGATCGCAGCAGGCGGTGCAGGAGCGAGGATCTCGTGACTGATCACGATGGTGCCGCTTTTACGGCTGACCCGCTTGACCATCGCCGGCCAGGAACCCTCCGCATGTCCCGGCGGCCCGCCCCAGTCCTCGCCGAGCAGATCGAGTGCGGCGCGGAAGTGGAAGAGCGCTTGGGTGGAGAGCGCCGTACGCCCCGGGAAGTGCACGTTGTGCTTAGCCAAGGAACGGGTGTTGCGGGAGAGCCGGTCCTGGAGGTAGGTCGTACCGGTCTTGGGGGCACCGATGTGGAGGAACACCCGACGCTTCGGGGCTCTGCCCCTCGAGGTGGGGCTCTGGGCGCTCATGGTGCTAATTGTGCCAGCCCTTCCACCCATCCCCGCCGAGTCGGCGCTACTTGACGCGCAGAACGGTCCGAGTCGGCGCTTGTTGAACAAGTAGCGCCGACTCGCGGGGGGGGTTAGGCGGGCGCCGCACCCAGGGCGCGTACGACGGCCGACGGGCTGGGGCGACCGAGATGGCGGGCCATCCAGACGCTGGTCTCGATCAGCTTCTCGAGGTCGACGCCATGGTCGATACCCAGGCCGCTCAGCATCCAGACCAGGTCCTCGGTCGCGAGGTTGCCGGTGGCGGACTTGGCGTAGGGGCAGCCGCCCAGGCCGCCCGCGCTGGCGTCGAATGTGGTGACGCCGGCGCGGAGCCCGGCCTGCACGTTGGACAGCGCCTGGCCGTAGGTGTCGTGGAAGTGCAGGGCCAACTGGTCGGCGTGCATCCCGGCAGAAACGAAGCCGTCGATCAGCGCGGTGACGTGGCCCGCGGTGCCGACGCCGATGGTGTCGCCCAGGCTCAACTGGGAGGCGCCGAGATCGAAGAGACGCCGACCCACGTCGACGACCTGCTCGATGGGGACCGCTCCCTCCCAGGGGTCGCCGAAGCACATCGAGACGTAGGCGCGGACGTCGAGACCAGCCGCGCGGGCACGGGTCACGGTCGGCTCGAACATGGCGAACTGTTCATCGAGCGAGCGGTTGAGGTTCTTCTGCGCGAAGGTCTCGGTAGCGGAGCCGAAGATCGCAATGTGCTCCAGGCCGAGTTCGAGGGCACGGTCCAGGCCGCGCTCGTTGGGCACCAGCACCGGGAGGCTGCGGGACCGCTCACCCAGGTGCGCGGACAGGCCCTCCATCAGGTCGGCGGCGTCCGCGAGCTGAGGCACCCACTTGGGGTGGACGAAACTGGTCGCCTCCACGATCGGAAGCCCGGCAGCGAGGAGGCGGCAGACGAACTCGGCCTTGACCTCGGTGGGGATCAGCGTCTTCTCGTTCTGCAACCCGTCTCGGGCGCCGACCTCGTAGATCGTGACCTTGCTCGGGAACCCCTTTTCGGGGACCGCCATCGGCAACCTCATGCGGAATCCTCCTCGTCCTCGTGCTCATCGACCCGCACGATGACGTGACCCATGGCGACCTGGTCGCCGACCGCAGCCCCGATCATCGTGACTCTTCCGGCGTGCGGGGCGATCAGCGCCAACTCCATCTTCATGGCCTCGACCGCACCGAGTCGCTGACCGGCGTCGACGTGGTCGCCTTCAGCGACGACGAGGTCGATGACGGTGCCGGGCATCGGGGAGACGATGTCGGCGTCTCCGGCTGCGGCGGTGGTGCGCCGGGTGGCGTCGGGTCGGTCGAAGCGCCACGGGTGGCCCTCGACGACGAGCCAGGCTCCGGCGCGGTCGACCCGGACCAGGGTGTCGGGACCGACGTCGAGCGGGACGTCGAGCGGTCGGCCGGTGTTGATGTCGGGGGCGTAGGTGGCTCCGTGGCTGTCGGCCATCATCACGGTCAACGGGTGCGGCCCGGCGCCGCTGCGCCAACCATCCAGGCTGCCGAAAGGCCCGGGCTGGGGACGCAGGTAGGCGTCGGCCCAGGCCTGGGCGGCGATCGCGGGTGCGTGCTCGGGCATCGCCGGGGCCGCGAGGAGCGACTCCGCGTCGGCGCCGTCCAGCCACGAGGAGTGCACGTCGCCGGCAGTGAACGCGTCGCTGGCGACGAGTCGGCGCAGGAACCCGGTGTTGGTGGTGACGCCCAGGACGGCGGTCTCATCGAGGGCCTCGACCATCCGGCTCAGGGCCTGAGCGCGGTCCCCGCCGGTGGTGATGACCTTCGCCAGCATCGGGTCGTACGACGTCCCCACCGTGCTGCCCTGCTCGATGCCCCATTCGTTGCGGGCCATTCCGGAGCGAAGGAGTTCTCGCACGCGGCCGGTCTGTGGGACGAACCCGGCGTACGGGTCCTCGGCGTAGACGCGCACCTCGACGGCATGGCCGGTGCAGACGATGGCTTCCTGGGCCAGCGGGACCTCCTTGCCGGCGGCGACGGCGAACTGCCAGGCGACGAGGTCGACCCCGGTGATCTGTTCGGTCACGCAGTGCTCGACCTGGAGGCGGGTGTTCATCTCGAGGAAGTAGGCGTGCTCGGCGGTGTCGGCATCGACAGCGGGTTCGACGAGGAACTCGACCGTGCCGGCGCCGGTGTAGCCGACCTCCTGGCACAGCGCGACCGACGACTCCTGGAGTCGTTCGCGGACCTCGTCGCTGACCCATGGGGCGGGTGCCTCTTCGACGACCTTCTGGTGGCGGCGCTGAGCCGAGCAGTCGCGGGTGAAGAGGTGGACGACGTTGCCGTGCTCGTCCCCGACGACCTGGACTTCGACGTGATAGCCGCGCTCGACGTACTTCTCGATCAGGAGGGTGTCGTCACCGA
>CBDTZB010000334.1:0-3840 GCA_965364795.1 uncultured Nocardioides sp. | reverse complement strand
CTTTCCTCCAGATGGGCAGGGTCAGTTCATCGTCGATCCGGTTGAAGTCCACCCGTAGGGGCATCCCGATCTCGATTTCTTCGTCACTCACGTCCACGACTTCGCCGACCATCCGGACTCCCTCCTCCAGATCAAGCAGGGCGAGCACGATCGGTAGTTCCTTGCCGGGCACGGGCGGGTGCCGGTGCACGACGTAGGAGAAGACGGTGCCCTTGCCCGAGGCCACTTCGAAGCCTCGGTCGAGCGCCCCGCAGTCCGGACAGGCCGGGCCGGGAGGGAATCGCTTGGCGCCGCACGCGTTACAGACCTGGATCCGCAGTTCGCCAGCAGAGGTTCCTTCCCAGAAGAACGCCGAGTCGCGGCCGATCATCGGGCGGATCATGCGGCCGCTCCCTTGGGGATGAACTTCAGCACGCGGAACAGCATGGTCGCGACGACCTCGTCGCCGACGTACCAGGTGTTGCGGGAGGTCACGAAGTAGCCGACTCCCATGCCCGTGGTCTTCGGACCGACGACGGAGTCGAGTGCCGTGGTCACCCGGACCCGCTCCCCCAGCTTCAGGGTGCGCGCATAGGTCTGCTCGCAGTTGGTGCCCAGAACGGCGGTAAAACCGGCGTCGGTGAGCACCTTCATCATCCCGTGCAGGGGGTCGTCTGCCGGCGGCTTGCCGCCCTGGCCGTACATCGTCCACACCTGAGCCATCGAGGGCGGCGCCTCGCCGTTGTGCCAACGCGGGTTGTCGTAGCCCATCGCTTCGACCCAGTTGTTGATGGTGGGTTGATTGACCTCGTCGCGAGCCAACCGTTCCGCCGCCTCACCGAGCGCCTTAATCCGCTCGGCCTCAGCCATGATCAGCTCGTGGGTCTCGTCAGGCACGACCGCCGAAACAGCGCCGCTCATCGCGGAACCCTCGGCATCCCCAGACCGAACATGCCGATCAGTTCGCGCTGAACCTCCTGCACGCCACCACCGAACGTCAGCACCAGGTTGCGCTTGGCCTGAGCGTCGAGGTAGTCCATGAGGTGTCGGGTCGCAGGTTCGGAGGGATCGCCGTACCGGTGCACGATCGCCACCAACTCCGCGGCTAGGTGCTGGACCTGGTCAGCGGCGAAGACCTTCGAGGACGACGCATCGCCGACGGAGACCTCTCCGACCGCGGCAGCTCGGGCCACCTCCCAGTTGAGGAGTTCGTTGATCCGGAACGCGGCGGTGACGCGCCCCATCGCCTCACGAACGTCAGGCTGGTCGAGAACGCCCGCCTTAGCCGCCCAGTCAGCGACCCGATCCCGGAGGCCTTCGATCCGCCCGGCGGGGCCGAGCATGACGCGCTCGTGGTTGAGCTGGGTGGTGATCAACTTCCAGCCCTGGTTCTCCTCGCCGACCAGCATGTCGACGGGCACCCGGACGTCGTTGAAGTACGTCGCATTGACGTGGTGAGAACCGTCCGCGGTGATGATCGGGGTCCAGGTGTAGCCGGGGTCGGTCGTGTCGACGATGAGGATCGAGATGCCCTTGTGCTTCGGGGCATCGGGGTCGGTCCGCACAGCGAGCCACAGGTAGTCGGCCTGGTGTCCGCCGGTGGTCCACATCTTTTGGCCGTTGACGATGTAGTGGTCGCCGTCCCGCTTCGCGGTGGTGCGCAGCGCAGCGAGGTCGGTGCCTGCGTCGGGCTCGGAGTACCCGATGGCGAAGTGCACGTCGCCTTCGAGGATGCGCTTGAGGAACAGGCCCTTCTGCTTCTCGGTGCCGTAGCGGATCAGGGTTGGCCCGACCGTCTGCAGCGTGACCGCCGGCAGGTGGACGTCGGCATGCTGCGCCTCGTTGGCGAAGATGGTCTGCTCGATCTCGCCGAGTCCGTGACCGCCGTACTCCTTGGGCCAGCCGATGCCCATCCAGCCGTCGGCGCCCATCTGCCGCACCACTCGCTGGTACGTCGGGCCGTGCCGGTCCTTGCCCATGTCTTCGTGGGCGTCGTCATCGGCCAACCCGTGGAAGTACTCCCGCAGTTCGGCCTTCAGCGCTCGCTGCTCGGAAGTCAGTTCGAGGTTCTTCGCGGCTGGGTCCTCGACCGGCACCGAGCCGGCGAGCGTGTCCAGCGTGTGGGTGATGTCGGTGACCCAGGAGAAGTAGTGGTGCAGCGGGTAGGTCTCGTCGACCCCCATCCCGCCGTGCAGGTGATGACAGGTCCGCACGGCAGGCAGAGCCTGTGAGCAGACCCAGTGCGCGGCGACGGCGAGGTCGTCTGCGCAGGGCAGTCCCTCGGTGACGCGCCACACCGCGTTGTCTGCGGCGAGGTCGAGCGTCCGCGAGGTGATGTAGACGTCAGCCATCTGCATAGCGACCGCTTGGAACTGGGCCAGTTGCCGACCGAACTGCGTCCGCTCCTTGATGTACGACGCAGTGAGGTCCCGGGCACCGGTCACGAGTCCCGAGGCCACCACGACCAGGCCCGCGATGGCGTGCTCAATCAGGGTCTGGGCCGAGCCCTCACTAAGAACGTCACCCGGAGCACCGTCGAGCACCACCGTGTGGTGTGCCCGACCCGAGGACGAGCCGGACTCAACTAGCGTGACGCCGGGGCCCGCGGGGTCAACCAGAACGACGACCTGTTCCCCGCCGGAGGCGGCCGTGACGAGGAGGCGCGTCGCAGTGTCCGCGTAGCTGACCGCGATCTTGCGGCCGGAGACCACGCCATCCGCGAAGGTGGTCGAAGGTGCGTCCGTCAACGAGCGCCCAGCCTCACGCAGCGCAGGCGTCAGCACAGTCGCGCCGGTAGCGACGCCGGGCAGCAGCGCCTGTCGCTGCTCAGGGCTGCCGTGCTTCACGATCGTGGGTACGGCGCAGGCCAAGGTCTCCCAGACGGGAAGGTGCAGCGCCTTGGCACCGGTCTCCCGGAGCAGGACCGCGATCTCGGCCAGACCCAGGCCCTCACCGTCATACTCCTCGGGCACCGCGAGGGACAACAGCCCCGCAGAGGCCAGCGCTGACCAGTCTGCCTCTCGGCCGAGGGCTTCGCGGATCACCGCGGCCACAGCCTCGACAGATTCGTTGGTCTCGCCGGGACGAGACTGGGGCTGGGTCGGGATGGGGGTGGCCTGCGTGTCACTCACCTGGGGACTCCTCTTACGCTTGTGGTGCCCCGCTCGGAGGGCTACATAGCAAAACTGTAACCTGTTCTAGTCTTGTGTGGAACACGAACTCTCTCTGAGGAGGCGACCGGTGGGCGCTGGAGCGATGGTACGAAACAGGGTGTATCTGCCGTTCGCGCATATTCCACCGGGGGAACTGGTCGAGTTGCCGGGCCAGGGAGGTTCGACGTACGTCACCGACACTCCCGGACCTTCGCCCGACTCCCCCACCGTGATCTTGCTGCACGCCTTGGGCTGCACGGGACTCCTAACGTGGTTCCCGACTATCGAGCCCCTCTCGCAGCGGTACCGCGTCATCACGATGGACCAGCGCTGGCACGGACAGGGCATCCACTCGGAGACCTTCTCGCTCTACGACTGTGCCGATGACGTCGGCGCGCTCATCGAGGTGCTGGACCTCAAGAACGTCATCGTCGTGGGCTACTCCATGGGCTCGATCGTGGCGCAGCGCGTGTGGCGCCAGCATGCCGACAAAATCCAGGGACTCGTCCTGTGCGCCACGACCGATCGGTTCCAACTCAATGTGGCGGAGCGACTCTTCTTCACCGGAATGGGCGCGACCATGTTGGGCGTGCGCGGCGTCTCGCACTCCCGCACCGCGATCAGGGCAGCGCGCGCCGCGGTCACCGCGATCGACATTGAGCCATCGGACATGCAGGAGTGGGCCATTCGCGAATGGCGGTCCACCAGT
>CBDTZB010000333.1:0-3841 GCA_965364795.1 uncultured Nocardioides sp. | reverse complement strand
GCACACCTACCGCAGTCACCAGTTCGTCCGCCTCTCCGGGCTGATGCGGCGCGAGCCGCTGCTCGCGACCGTCATGGCTCTCGCGATGCTCTCCCTGGTGGGCTTCCCGCCCTCCTCCGGCTTCTTCGCCAAGGTCGGCATCGTCCGCGCCGCTGCGGATCTCGACTACACCGAGCGTGCCGTCGTACTCGCCGTGGTCGTCGTGGCCAGCCTGGGCACCCTGCTCGCCATGCTCCGTCTCTGGCGCGGAGTCTTCTGGGGTCCACCGCTGGAGGATCTGCCGTCCGGTGATCAGGTGCCCGTCCTCCTCACACCCCAGACGCGGGTGCCCCTGCGGATGGTGCTGCCCTCCGCGATTCTTCTGGGAGCCTCGCTCGCGGTCTTCCTCGTCCCCGGACCGGTGTGGGACCTCACCCTCCGCGCCGCGGACGGCCTGCTCAACACCGACGCGTACGCCGCGGAGGTGACCTCCCCGTGAGGCGCCTACGCGTAATGCTCCGGCTCGTGCTGCGCTACCTGCCCTGGCTGACCTGGCAACTGCTGGTGTCGACGATCCATCTTGCGCGCGATGTGGGCACCCCCGGCTCCACGCAACGACCGCGGATCGTGAAGCTGTCCATGGCCGGGCTGTCCGACGTCGAGGTCGCGCTGCTGACCAGTTCGATCACCATCACCCCTGGGACGCTGGTGCTCGCGATCGCCGCGGACGATGAGCTCGGGGAGAGCGCAGCTTTCGTTCAGGGCCTGTTCGGCGAGGACGAGCCAGCGTTGATGAAGGGGCTCGAGGACATGCGAGACCACGTCGTGGCCGTCACCCGACCAAGGAGCGACCGATGACCGTTTTCGTCACTATCGCCGTGGTCATCCTCGTCATCTCCGCGGTGATCGCCATGGTCCAGGTCGCCCGCGGCCCCGACGATGCCAGTCGCGCAGTCAGCGGCGACCTGCTCTTCTTCTGCGCCGTCGCCGTCTTCATCACCACCGGAGTGCTGCGCTCGACCTCGGTCCTCTTCGACGTGGCCCTGCTGGCGACGTTGTGCGGCATCCTCGCCACCGCAGCGCTGGCGCGCATGCTCACCCGGGGGCGCAGATGAGTGGGTCAGATGTGCTCTCCGTCGGCGGCGGGATCCTCTTCGTCCTCGGCTCCCTGTTCTTCCTGGTCACCGCGGTCGGCATCCTGCGAGCGCAGGATGCGATCAGCCGGGTCAACAACCTCAGCCCCGCCACCGGCGTCGGCCTGCCCCTGATCATCATCGGCGCTGCCGTGGGTGACCTGTCCCGGGGCGAACTGGGCGTCCTGGACGCTGTGATGGCTCTGCTAGCGGTCGGCGCCGCATTGGTGGTCTCCTCGGTCGCGAGCAACATGCTTGGGCGGGCCGCGTACCGATCCCAATGCGAACTGGACCCTCGGACCATCAGCAACGCGCTGGGTCCCCACGAGACGCTCCCCGATCCGGGCGCCCACGAGGGCCGCGACTAATCCTCGTCGCAGGCCCGGCGTCGGGCCGCAGGCTTCGGCGGGCATCGAAGCAAAGCAGAATCCGTCGGGTCCGGCACGCACCGGTGCTCAACGTGGGGAGCGTTAGTCGGTAGTGTCCACCCCATGGCCCCCGAGAAGACCGAGGAAGAGCCCACCATCGGGCGACTCGTCAACGACGCTACCCAGGACCTCTCCGCGCTGATCCGCAAGGAGATCGCCCTCGCTAAGAGCGAGATCAAGGTCAGTGTCGGCTTCGGTGCGGTAGGCGCCGGACTGTTCGCGGCGGCGGCCTTTCTGGCTCTGCTGGCCGTCATCATGTTCTCGGTGGCCCTCGCCTACTTCATCCACTGGAACGGTTCGGGGCTCTCGCTACACTGGGCCTTCCTGATCGTCTTTGGCTTCTACCTCCTGATGGCCGGCTTGTTCGTCTTCATCGGCATCAAGAAGGTCAAGAAGGTCGGACCTCCCAAGAAGGCGATCGCCCAGGGCAAGCAGATCCCTGCGGCGCTTAAGGGTCAGCGCAAGGCCTGAGCGGCCCCTCAGCACCTTTTGGGCAGCAAACCACCACCGCGTCCGGGTTCTCCCGGCGCGGTGTTCTGCGTCGTACCGGCCGCAGCTTTCCGACGAGGGACCCTGAAATGCAGAAGGACCCGCTTTCGGCGTCCCCCGACGCTTACAGCAGGTCAACTTCTGTATCTGAAGGCTAGAGTCGTGATCCCCCCGGATCTTCCTCTGCCTCGCTGTCAGCTTCACTCCCCCCGGAGCGGGCTAACAAGTGCAACATTACGAGGCCGCTTGCCACGCCTCATGCAACCAATGCTAACGATTCATCCATCACTGAGTAACAAAAGTAACGGCCATGCACGAATCCTTCACAAGTAACCGCCGCAAGCCGTCAAGAGGGGTCTTATCGGCTCTTGACCGTCAGGTGGCGCAGTTGCCGGTCGACACCGGATCGGTGCCCTGCCGGCCGAACATCGCACTGTCCTCCACCTGGTCGGCCGTCAGGGCGTAGCCGGTGTCTTGGTCGGTCACCGACGCCGCAAAGACCACGCCCACGACATCGCCGGCCGAGGAGACGATGGGGCCGCCTGAGTTGCCCGGACGCACCAGACCACGGACCGAGAAGACTTCGCGGATCACCGCACCCTTGCCGTAGATGTTGGGCGAACGGAGCTTCTGCTCAGAACGGATCCGGCCGGGCTGGACGTTGTACGGCCCGTCGAGGGGGTAGCCCAGGATGGCAACCCCATCAGAGGCCTGGGCGCTCAGATCAAACTGAAGGGGCTGCAGGTTCGGTGTGGCCACGGCCAGCACCGCCACGTCGAGGTCGGGGTTGTAGTAGACGACCTTCGCCGGCTCACTTGACCCGCCGATGAGGACCTCCGGGTCGCTGATCCCCGCGACCACGTGCGCGTTGGTCATCAACCGGTCCTGGGCGTAGACGAACCCGGTGCCCTCGACCCCTCGGCCACAGGCGTTGGTGCCGCGGATCTTGAGCACCCGGGACTGGGCGTCGGTGACGTCCGGGTCGTTCAACAGTCGCTTCGGTCCAGGACCGACCTCGACGATGCGCTCAGGCGCGAAGGGCTCGAGGTACTGAGGGAAGAAGCCGGTGCCCACGACCGCGTTGAACGCACCCAGGGTGCGAGTGGCGGCCTGCGGCAGCGCCGTGTCGACCTTGGCGAGCACCGCGGAGTTGCGGACCAGGGGCGTGATCTGGCCGATGCGGGAACCTGAGATCGCTACCCCCAGAGCCCACGCGACGATCAGGACTGCCACCGCGCTCAGGGCAGCACCACCAACCGCGTCGACGGCACGAGCCGGTTGCCAGGTGATCTTGTCCCGGATCCGGGCTCCGGCGTACTGCAACGTGGCCTGCCCCAGCGAAGCCGAGAGGATCACGATGAACAGGGCGCCTAACGACACGGTCAGGGACGGGTCCGAGCCGCCCAGGACCACGGGGGCCAGCCACACACCGAAGAGACCACCGGCCAGGAGGCCGGTGGTGGCGAAGGCGCCGGTGACGAAGCCCTGCCAGTAGCCCGAGAGCGCGTAGGCGAGGACCAGGACCACCAGGATCCAGTCGAGAACATTCACCTGGCATGGCCCCGTTCGATGAAGTCGGTGTTGGCCTCGACGTTGAGGCTGGTCGGCTGCCCGATCAACATATGGTCGGGCAGGTCGTGCTGCGGCAGGTCTGGCAGGTCACCGGTCCAGCCGAGGAAGTCGAAGAGTCGCGCGATGATGCCGGCGGTGAACCCCCACAGAATCACGTCCTTGTTCTCTCCGATCAAGAACCCTGGACCGACCCAGCCGCTGGGGTGGCGTACGGCGATCCGCAGGCTCGGGTCGGTGAGT
>CBDTZB010000332.1:0-3862 GCA_965364795.1 uncultured Nocardioides sp. | reverse complement strand
AACGTGATCGGGTCCGATTCCACGGGCAGCGCCACGGCGGTCGAGAGCCCGATCCGAGACGTCACTGCGGCCGCGGTGGCCAGCGAGATCCACGGATCCAGGGTTCGCAGGTAGCGATCATCGGGCAGGGACTCATCCCCCGTTCCCGGGTGCGCAGCGGATCGCTTGACCGGGATATGGGTGTGTTCGGGTACGTAGATCGTGTCGAAACCGCGCTCCTCCCCCGCCACAGCAAGGGCTGCTGGGGAGATGCCACGGTCGGAGGTGAACAGGACAAGTCCGTTGCGCATGGTCTGAGAGTTCCTCATCTACTCGGATCCGAACCACCTCGGTTCCGGTCGGACACTACACTAGACAGATGTCTAGTGTGTCGTGATCGTTCATCTCCCCCGCGTCGTGGTCACCTCGACGTACGCCAGCAGCACATCGACGAGCGCCGCCTTCTCGCCGGTCCCCGTCGGGGTCCCTGTCGGGTTCCTCCTGCTGATGACGTGGGCCGTGTTCACTGGAGTGTTTGAGCTTTAGGCCTTTGCTCAACTGGCGGCGTGCGATCTGACGGGGCCTTCGTCCGACCCCACGTCATCCTGCTCATCCAGGACCTCGACGGACGCGTCGTCAACGCCATCACCGGTGAACTCCTCCACGAGGTCACCATCGACCCCACCAAGGACTACCAACCCCAACACCCGAAAAACGAACACCCGAACCCACGCTTCCGTAGGTCCGGGTGTCCGCGATGTCCCGAGACATCACACTGTCGGGCTGACAGTGTCCTGGTCCAAGACATAGGCGACAGATGTCTCACGACATAAGCGACACCTGTCCCAGGTCATCGGCGACAACTGCGAGCCAGTCGATGCTCAGTCATGCCGCAGCCCACGTCGAAGGCCCGCCTAGTCATCACCGCCCTGTTCGTCGACCACCAGACCCCCACCGAGGTCGCCGCACGCTACGGCGTCCACCGCGCCTGGGTCTACAAGCTCAAAGCGCGCTACGAGGCCGAGGGCGAGAGCGCCCTGGAGCCCCGCTCGCGACGCCCCAACACCTCCCCCGCAGCCCTGGCGCCCGAGGTCGTCGAACAGATCGTCAGGCTCCGCAAGGAGCTCACCGACGCCGGACTCGACGCCGGCCCCGAGACCATCGCCTGGCACCTCGCCCACCACCACGGACACCAGGTAGCCAGATCGACGATCAGTCGCCACCTCACCAAGGCTGGCCTGGTCACCCCCGAGCCCAAGAAACGACCCAAGTCCTCCTACATTCGCTTCGAAGCCGCGATGCCGAACGAGACCTGGCAATCCGACTTCACCCACTACCGACTCACCCGCCCCGACGGCCGCCCAGGCGCCGACGCCGAGATCATCACCTGGCTCGACAACTGCTCCCGCTACGCCCTGCACGTCAGCGCGCACGCCCGGATCAGCACCCCGATCGTCAAGGCCACGTTCCGCGAAACCGCAGGTCAGTATGGCATTCCGGCATCAACGCTGACCGACCACGGAATGGTCTACACCGTCCGCCTGGCAGGCTTCGGCCGCAAGGCGGCCGCAACGGGTTCGAGCAACAACTCCGCGACTGGAACGTGGTCCAGAAGAACTCCCGGCCCAACCATCCCACCACCTGCGGCAAGGCCGAACGGTTCCAGCAGACGATGAAGAAGTGGCTACGCGCCCAACCCGACCAGCCGAGGACAACCGGCGAGCTCCAGGCACTCCTCGCGCTTTTCGTCGACGAGTACAACCACCGGCGACCTCACCGCTCACTGGCGCACCGGGCGACACCGGCGACACTTTACGACTCCATGCCCAAGGCTCTGCCCGGCCCGATGACCGACCCCGTCACTCACGACCGGATCCGCCACGACCGCGTCGACAAAGCCGGATCAGTGACGCTGCGGCACAACAGCCGACTGCACCACATCGGCATCGGCCGAACCCACGCCGGAACCTGCGTCATCCTGATCATCCAAGACCTTCAGATCAGGGTCGTCCACGCCGCCACCGGCGAACTCCTCCGCGAACTGACCCTCGACCCCAACCGGGACTACCAGCCCACAAGCGCCCCCAACGGACCCGCCCGCAAAACCCCGAAATAACAACAACCGGACCTGCAAATGCAGGTCCGGTTGTCGCCGATGTCCTGAGACATCACACTGTCGGGCTGACAGGATTTGAACCTGCGACCCCTTGACCCCCAGTCAAGTGCGCTACCAAGCTGCGCCACAGCCCGAAAACCTAGCCTCAGCAGCCCGCACGGGCTGCTTTGGTCAAGCGAGGGAACCTTATCGCAGCCTGTTGTCGCTGCCGAATCGGGTGTCCCCTAAGTGGATAGCGTCATGCGTTCAGAGCAGACGGGTGCGCTGCACGTATGACGTTGGGGTTTCGAGACGGGACTTCGTCCCTCCTCAACCACCGGAATCGACGGGACTTCGTCCCTCCTCAACCACCGGAGTCGGTCTCGACCAGCTCGACCATCGGGTGGGCGAGCTCAACCACCGGGTGTTAGCGCTTGCGCTTCTCCCGCGGACGCTGCTGGAGCACGATGGGTGTGCCGACGAAGCCGAACTCTTCGCGCAGGCGACGCTCGATGTAGCGCTCGTAGCCGGGGTCCAGCTTGCCGCTGGTGAAGAGGACGAAGGTCGGAGGGCAGGAGGACACCTGGGTGCCGAAGAGGATCTTGGGCTGCTTGCCCGAGCGCACCGGGTGGGGGTGCTCGGCGACCAGCCGGCCCAGGAAGGCGTTGAGGGCACCGGTAGTGATCCGGGCTTCCCAGCCTTCGACGGCCTTCTCGATCGCGGGAACCAGTCGGTCGATGTGCCAGCCGGTGCGGGCGGTGATGTTGATCCGCGGTGCCCACTGGACCTGCACGAGGTCGCGCTCGATCTCGCGGTCGAGGTAGTAGCGACGCTCTTCGTCGACGAGGTCCCATTTGTTGAACGCGATCACCAGGGCCCGGCCGGCTTCACGAACGGTCTGCAGGATCCGGATGTCCTGCTCGGAGATCGACTGGCCACCGTCGACGACCAGGACGACGACCTCGGCTCGGTCGATGGCGGTGTTGGTGCGCAGCGAGGCGTAGTACTCGTGGCCCGAGGCCTCCTTGACCCGCTTGCGGATGCCAGCGGTGTCGATGAAGCGCCAGGTCTCGCCGTTGAGCTCGATCAGCTCATCGACCGGGTCGACGGTGGTGCCGGCGACGCTGTCGACGACGACGCGCTTCTCCCCCGCCAGCTGGTTCAGCAGTGAGGACTTGCCGACGTTGGGCTTGCCGACGATCGCGACGCGTCGGGGACCGAAGGTCTTCTCCCGCTCGGGAGGAGTGTCGGGCAGGGCAGCCAGGATCGCGTCGAGCATGTCGCCCGACCCACGACCGTGCAGCCCGGAGACGGGGATGGGCTCGCCGAGGCCGAGGTTCCACAACCCGTGAGACTGGGCCTCGGTGCGCTGGTCATCGACCTTGTTCGCCGCGAGGATGACGGGCTTGCCCGACTTGCGCAGGATGCGTACGACGGCCTCGTCGGAGTCGGTGATGCCGACAAGGGCGTCCACGACGAAAAGAACGGCATCGGCCAGAGAGACAGCGATCTCGGCCTGCTCAGCGATGCTCAGCGCGAGACCCTTGGCGTCGGGGTTCCAGCCGCCGGTGTCCACCACGGTGAAGGCACGGCCGTTCCAGGTCGCGTCGTACGACACGCGGTCCCGGGTCACCCCCGGCACATCCTCGACGACGGCCTGACGACGGCCGATGATCCGGTTCACCAGGGTGGACTTGCCGACGTTCGGCCGCCCGACAACCGCCAGGATGGGCTGCGGTCCGTCCATGGGTTCGAATGCTTCGTTGGAAGGGGTGGTCATGCTGATTG
>CBDTZB010000331.1:0-3868 GCA_965364795.1 uncultured Nocardioides sp. | reverse complement strand
CGCTGATCGTCATCACCCTGCTTGCCTCGACCCTGCTGTGGGTGCCGAGTGCGAGCTCAGCTCCCGAGCACATCGAGGACTACGCCTCCTGGCAGCCGGTCAAACGCTGCGCGCCGAAGGCCAAGCGCGGCACTGTGACGCTGAGTCGCTGGATCGTGAAGTCGTACGGCGGCGGAGAGGGCTACATCTCGCGTAGCTGCGGGTCCACCTCCGAGCACACCGAGGGGCGGGCCTTCGACTGGCCGCTGAACGCCGACCGCAAGGCCGACCGGGTCCGGGCCAAGAAGTTCCTCAAGCGGATCCTGCGCACCGACAACCGCGGCAACGATCACGCGTGGGCGCGACGGATGGGCGTGATGTACGTGATCTGGAAGGACCGGATCTACTCGGCTTGGAACGAGTTCGAACCCGAGCCGTACCTCTCGTCCTCCTGCCAGACGCGCAAACGCTGTTCCAAGACGCTGCGTCACCGCGACCACGTCCACATCTCGCTGACCCGACGTGGCGGCAAGGGCAAGACCAGCTGGTACGCCAACCGCCACTGAGCGCGAGTCGGCGTTACTTGACGCCGTAAATGCTGCGAGTCGGCGCTACTTCGAGAAGTAGCGCCGACTCGGCGGATCAGGATGGGGGTCTAGCTCACTTGCCCCAGGCCGGGTTCCAGCCCTCCACGGAGTCCGCGCCGCGCGAACTCGGGCCGGTGTAGATGGCCGAGGGGCGGATCAGGCGCCCGGTGCGCTTCTGCTCCAGGATGTGGGCCGACCAGCCACCCGTGCGGGCGCAGGTGAACATCGAGGTGAACATCGGCGCGGGGACCTCGGCGAAGTCGAGCACGATCGCGGCCCAGAACTCGACGTTGGTCTCCAAGACGCGGTCGGGACGACGCTCGCGCAGCTCCTTGAGCGCTGCCTTCTCGAGTGCCTCGGCCACCTCGTAGCGGGGGGCGTCGAGCTCACGAGCGGTCCGACGCAGCACGCGCGCACGGGGGTCCTCGGCGCGGTAGACGCGGTGACCGAAGCCCATCAGACGCTCGCCACGGTCCAGCAGGCCCTTGACGTAGCCCTCGGCGTCGCCGGACTCCTCGACGTCGGAGATCATTCCGAGCACGCGACTCGGGGCACCACCGTGCAGCGGGCCACTCATCGCGCCGATGGCGCCGGAGAAGGCCGCGGCCACGTCAGCACCAGTGGAGGTGATCACGCGAGCGGTGAAGGTCGAGGCGTTCATGCCGTGCTCGGCCGCGGAGGACCAGTAGGCGTCGATGGCCTTGACGTGCTTGGGGTCGGCCTCGCCCTTCCAGCGGATCAGGAACTTCTCCGCCAGGGTGGCGCCGTCGTCCACCTCCTTCTGGGAGACGACAGGCTTGTTCAGTCCGCGAGCCGACTGGGCGGCGTACGACAGGACCATGACGGCGACGCGGCTGAGGTCCTCGCGGGCCTGCTCATCGGAAATGTCGTAGGTCTGGCCGAAGCCGAAAGCCGGGGCCAGCATGGCGACAGCGGCTTGGACGTCCACGCGGACGTCACCGGTGTGCACCGCGAGGTTGAACGGCTCAGCGGGCGGGAGGCCGGGGGAGTAGCTGCCGTCGATGAGCAGTCCCCACACGTTCTCGAAGGGGACGCGGCCGACGATGTCTTCGATGTCGACGCCGCGGTAGCGCAGCGCAGAGCCCTCTTTGTCGGGTTCGGCGATCTCGGTCTCGAACGCGACAACGCCCTCGAGTCCGTGGTGTACCTCGGTCATGGGTTGTGACTCCTTCGTCCGGGACCCGGTGTCGGGCGTGCCGGATGGCATTCTGCCCCACCGAAGGTTTGCGTGGATCACATCCCCGTCGGTGGAGATATCTGGACCGGGGGTACCCGGCTAGATTCGAAGTATGACGTCTCCGGGTTCAAAACGCTCCGACATGGCCGCCCTGCGACTCGAGTACGCCGCTGGCGGGCTCGTGGAGTCTGACCTGGCGGAGGATCCGCTGGCGATGTTCGACCGGTGGTTCGCAGAGATTCGCGACGGTGGGCTGCACGAACCGAACGCCATGGTGCTCTCCACGGTCGCCGCGTCCGGGGCGCCCTCGTCGCGGACCGTGTTGTTGAAGGGGCTCGACGCGGAGGGCTTCCAGTTCTTCACCAATCTGACGTCCCACAAGGGCCAGGACCTCGCGGCCAACCCGGCGTGCTCGCTGCTGTTCCCCTGGCACGCGGTGGAGCGGCAGGTCCGGATCGAGGGGCGGGCGAGCCTGCTGTCTCGAGCCGAGGTGGCGACGTACTTCGCCTCGCGGCCGCGGGACTCGCAGCTGGGGGCCTGGGCATCCGCGCAGTCGAGCGTGGTGGCGGGACGCGAGGCGTTGGAGTCGGCGTACGCCGAGGCGAGTGAGCGGTTCGAGGGCGGTGAGGTGCCGGTGCCGGAGCATTGGGGTGGGTACGTCGTACGGCCCGAGGTCGTGGAGTTCTGGCAGGGCCGACCGAGCCGTCTGCATGACCGTCTGGTCTACCGCCGCGACTCCGCCCTTCCCTCGGGTTGGCGGGTTGACCGGCTGGCTCCCTGACTGGCGATAGTCCCTGACGAAGTAGTGGTGAAAACGACCTGAAGACCACTAAATCGTCAGGGACTATCTCGAGCGGACGGTCTAGGCCGCGCCGTCGCCAGCAGGCCACTCGCGGTAGCGCAGGAAACGCCGACGCTGGGTGGGCGTCAGTGCTCGCCGAGCCGCGACAGTGTCAGTGCGAGTCCACCAAGGCGGACCCTCAAGGGTCCACAGACGTTCTTGTCGAGGTTGGGAGTCGATCCGTGCGTAGGCGCGGCCAAGTCGCTCGAGAAACCGGCTGAAGGGCTCGTGCGACCCGGCCAGCATGGTGACGACTTCCAGGCCGTGGTCGGCGAACAGAGACTCTCTGCCGAGGTCGGAGGCGCGCTGGTGGCCCTCGAGGTGGTGGCGACCGTCGTACTCGCCAATGACTCCCGACTCGGGGTCGATGAGGTCCGGAGTGCCGAGATGCCGACCGGCATGATCAAAAACCGGCACGTTGCACAGTGGGCGTGGGAAGCCGCACCCCTCCCAGTACGCCCGCATCCTGCCTTCCTGCGGCGACCAGCAGTTCTCGTTCGCGAACGGCAAGCCCCGGCGGGCTCGAGGGACGCCGGTCCAGCCGTTCTGAGTCGCCAGGAAGTGCCACTGCTCGTCGATAGAAACGAGGTCCGAGTACGCCGCGAGATCGAGCACGGTGGTGGCCTGTCGGTCAGACTTCGCGTAGCGCATCTCGTAGGAGACGGCGTACTCCGGGATGGTCACCGGGACGCCATCAACTGTGATCACCATCTGGGGGTTGAGACCCTCTCCGCTGACCGCCATGCCGCGCTGAGCCCTGATGTCGCGGGTGCCAGTCACGATAGTGACGGGTAGTGGCTCTCCGTCCGGTGTCACACCGCCGAACCACTGACCCCCCAACCATCTCAATGCTGCCCACCCGGTGATGGCACACCCAGGTGGGACCACCGCGCTGGCTTCGACGATGCGTTGCTCGGGACGTGAGCTATCAATGCGACTGGGCACATACAGACCGTGACTGGAACGTCGCCAGTGAGGACCCCGCGCTTCGTTCAGCGTGGGATGCAGCCCCGTTCTTCCCGCAGGAACGGGGCTGACCAGGCCCCGCCTCATCGCAGGTAGCTGATCTCCCGCGGTCTGTTCATCCATCACCTCAGCCTGCCCCGATTCCGCTATTGCTGCAGGTCGCTATCCACAGGCCCGTCAGTCGGGATAGTCCCTGACGAAGTAGTGGTCAAACGGGCTGGTGAACCACTACTTCGTCAGGGACTACCCCTGTGCGTCAGGGTTGAGTGAGACATCTTCACTGAGTTCCTTCCCTTG
>CBDTZB010000330.1:0-3872 GCA_965364795.1 uncultured Nocardioides sp. | reverse complement strand
TTCGCCACCGCCGCCCAACCGACGTCCGCCTCCCCGCTGATCGGTCCCCTCGGGATCGACCGGCTCTACCGGTGGACCAGCTTTCCGCTCCTGGACCTTCTGGCGATCAAAAAGCACTCCGGGGTCACCGTCAACGACGTCGTCCTCGCCGGGTTGGCCAACGGCCTGCGCGAGTTGCTCCTGAGCCGAGGCACGGATCTGGACCACCACCTCGTTCGAACCTTGGTCCCCGTCTCCGTCCGCCACGACGACGAGCACGGGGTGCCCGACAACCGCGTCTCCGCGATCCTGTTGAACCTTCCCGTGGAGATCGAGGACGCCCACGACCGACTCATCGAAGCCAGCGTGCGGATGCGCAAGTTGAAGCAGTCCCAAGAACCGGCGGCCGGCGAGTTCGTCACCCACCTCGGCGACGCCACCCCGGCGCCACTGTTGGCGGCCGGACTACACCTGATGTTCCGGATCCCGCATCGGCACGTGAGCACGGTGACGACCAACGTCCCCGGGCCTGTCGATCGGCTCTACCTGTTGGGGCGTCGCATCGTGGCGGCCTACCCCTACGTCCCGCTGGCCGACCGGGTGAGGGTGGGGATCGCGGTCACCTCCTACGACGACCAACTGCTGGTGGGGATCACCGCCGACCGGGACAGTGTCCCCGACGTCGCGGTCCTGGTCGAGGGGATCGACCGGGGGTTCGCCGAACTCCTCGAGGCCACCGACCCGGCCCACGACCCCACACTCGGACACCGCCCGAAGACCGACCAGAAGGAGACGTAGACATGGCCCGGCACCGGATGACCGCCGCCGATTCGGCGTGGCTGCGGATGGACTCTCCGCTGAACCTGATGGTGGTGACGGCGGCCCAGTGGTACGACCGGCCGCTGGATCCCGACGAGATCGCCCGGATCCTGACCGAGCGGGTGATCAGTCGCTTCCCGCGATTCAGTCAGCGAGTGGTCGAGGACCACGGCCTGTGGTGGGAGGACGTCGAGGACTTCGACATCCGCGACCGACTCCATGAGTTGACCCTTCCCGCCCCCGCAGGGCGGGCCGAGTTGGAGCAGGCCGTCGGCGACCAGGTGTCCGTCCCGGTGCCGTGGGACCGGCCATTGTGGGACATCTACCTGATCGACGATTACGAGGGCAACGGCGGCGCGGCCATCTTCCGCATGCATCACGCCATCGCCGACGGATTCTCATTGGTGCGGGTGCTGCTGTCGTTGACCGACGACCCTGATCGCGAACCCGTGGATATCGCGCCGGTCGGCGACGAGCACGGTGGCTGGGTCCATCTGGTGGGCGACGCCGTACGTGGTGCGGTGTCGCTGGCCACCCACCCCGCGTCGGTGCCGCGGAAGGTCTGGGGGCTGACCAACCCGAGGCACCTGATCGACCTCGCCCACACTGCCGCTGCCGACACTGCGGCCGCCGGGAAACTGCTGGTCCTGCCGCCGGATCACCACACGGTGCTCAAAGGACCCCTCGGGGTGGACAAGCAGACGACCTGGACCGACCCGATCTCCTTCGAGGACGTGAAGCGCGCGGCCAAGGCCTCTGACGCCACGATCAACGACCTGCTGATGGCCGCGGTCGCCGGCGCTCTACGGACCTACCTCGTACGCCGGCGCAGTGCTGTCGTCGACGTCCGGGCCATCGTCCCCTTCAACCTGCGGCCGTTGGACCAGCCGCTCCCGGCGGAGTTGGGTAACCAGTTCGGGTTGGTCTACCTGGCGCTCCCGGTGGAAGCCGCCACGCACCAGGAGCGACTCGACCAGACCAAGCACCGGATGCGCGCCATCAAGAACTCGGCTGATGGGGTGGTCGCCTTCGGGATCCTCCAAGTTCTCGGCATGGCACCAGGCGCGGTGGAGGACCTAGCGATCAAGATATTCACCTCCAAGGGCACCGGGGTGATGACCAACGTTCCAGGACCACGCCACCCCGTGACTCTGGCCGGATCGCAACTTCTCGGCACCATCGGGTGGGGGCCGACCTCAGGTGACCTCGGGCTGGGCGTGGCCATCTTCAGCTACGCCGGCGAGATCATCGTTGGGTTCTGCGTGGACCGAGGACTGATCTCCGACATAGACATCTTGCGCACAGACTTCCTGGAGGAGTTGTACGCCCTTCTCGGCTCGAAGTAGAAGCGGTGGGAGGTCCCTGGGGGTCGGGACCTTGGACCCTGCCCCGGGTGTGCGTTCTCGTCTGTACTGGCAATCGCACGGCCCGCCACCGCCGGTGAGCCAGTAAGGAAGACGATGGACAACCCCCGAGACGTTGCCGAACCCGGCACCGAATCGATTCCAGTTGGCGCCGGCCGAATCCTGACCCTGTCGACGATCGCCTTCACGCTGATGTTCGCGGCCTGGTTGATGTTCGGGATCCTGGGGATCCCCATCCGAGACGAGTTCGGCCTCAGCGACGTCCAGTTGTCCTGGCTCTCTGCGGTGGCGATTCTCAACGGTTCGCTCTGGCGGCTCCCGGCCGGCATCGCCGCTGACCGCTTCGGCGGGCGCATCGTCTTCACCGTCCTCCTTCTGAGCACGGCCGTGTTCTGTTATCTCGTCTCTCTCGCCCAGTCCTACGCCGTGCTCCTGGCGTTGGCTTTCTTGGTCGGCTTCGCGGGCAACGCCTTCACCGCCGGTGTGGCCTGGAACTCCGCCTGGTTCCCGCGCACGCGACAGGGCTTCGCGTTGGGGGTGTTCGGAGCCGGAAACGTTGGTGCATCGGTGACCAAGTTCATTGGTCCGGTCCTGATCACCACCACCGCGGGAGCGACGTACCTCGGCGTGGAAGGAGGCTGGCGTCTGGTGCCGGTCATCTACGCGGTCCTCTTGGTCATCGTCGCCGTCGCGCTGTGGGTCCTGACCCCCCACCAGGACCGTAAGCCCGGCGCAGGGCGTCCCATCCGTGAGCAACTGGTGCCGCTGCGTCAGAAAAGGGTCTGGCGTTTCAGCCTCTACTACGTGGCCGTGTTCGGCGCCTACGTTGCTCTCGCGGCCTGGCTGCCGAAGTACTACGTGGACAACTTCGGCGTCTCGCTGAGCACCGCAGCTCTGTTAACGGCCAGCTTCATCTTCCCGGCCAGTCTCCTGCGGCCGCTGGGCGGTTGGTTCTCCGACCGGGTCGGTGCCCGCCGCGTGATGTATTGGACGTTCGGCATCATGCTCACGGCCAACTTCGTCCTGATGATGCCCGACGGGTACGTCGTGGTCCGGGTGTCGGATTCCTTCGACCCCAGTGGGACCAACGACGTCTTGCCGTACTCCATCGGGTTGGTCCCCTTCGCCCTGCTCGTCTTCGTGCTGGGTTGCTCGATGGGGATCGGCAAGGCAGCGGTCTACAAGCACATTCCGGAGTACTTCCCCGGTGAAGTCGGATCCGTGGGCGGCCTGGTTGGCATGCTCGGCGGACTGGGCGGCTTCTTCCTCCCGCCGCTGTTCGCCTACAGCACCTCGTGGACCGGTTTGCCCTCGTCCACGTTCTTCGTCTTGTTCTGTCTGACCCTGATCTGCTCGGTCTGGATGCACCGCACGGTGATCCACATGCTCCACGAGCAGTCTCCCCAACTCGCCGATCACTTCGAACAACCCACCCCGCTGGAGGTAGCACCGCGATGAGTACCGCGCCCGAATCAGTCCGCGCCACCCGGGGCAAGGAATGGCTCCAGGACTGGGATCCCGAGAACCCGAACACCTGGGACAGCAAGCTCGCCTGGCGGACCCTGTGGATCACCACGTTCTGTCTGACGCTCGCCTTCGTGGCGTGGTTCCTGCCGAGCGCGATCATCCCCAAGCTCAACGCCTTGGGGTACACATTCTCCAACAACCAGCTCTACTGGATGGCCGCCATGCCCGGGCTCTCGGCCGGGC
>CBDTZB010000329.1:0-3877 GCA_965364795.1 uncultured Nocardioides sp. | reverse complement strand
CGGTTCCCCGCCAGCCCACGCTCTGGTTGCCATCAACGCTACGGCGCCGTGTGGCGGCCGGGCACTCTACGATCGCCTGGGTGAACGGCATTGAGGGCCACCGTCTGCGCGGAATGGCGCTGTGCGCTGCTTCCATTCTTCTGGTCGCCTTGGCGTTGCAGGGCTGCAGCACGACGTCAGTCGGAGACGCCGGAGGCCGACAGAAGGACACAGGTCTGGGCACTTCGGTGAGCAGCACGGTCCCTCTTGGTGAGCCCGAGTTACTCGACCGGGTCGTGGAACGGATCGATGCGGCGAAGCGCCTAGATGTAGTGACCTATCGCGACACCCTGGACCGAGCGTGCCGGCAACGCACTGATGTCCATGACGTAGAAGAACTCCTTGAACAGAGTTTCGCCGCCGGGCTTTACGAGTGGACGCTCGAGATCCGAGATGTCGAGGTCGACGGTAGGGAGGCGACGGTGAGGACCGCTTTCCTTGACCCCCGTGGGGAGGTGGTTCGCCTCGGGGATGGCACCGAGGACACCGACCGATGGTTCGTCGAAGACGGTGCTTGGCGGACCGACGACTGCTGACTCCCGAAGTTGTGTGAGCGTGTGGGCGCCGGAAACGGCTCCGTCGCGTTGAGCGCACCCGGGTCGGGACCAGCGAAGCTCCTGGTATGAAACGCCGCCGCGTCTGCCCGCAGCGAGCGAGTTGCGGCCTGCGAAGCCGAGTCCGATCTGGGCCACGATCAGAACGACGGCAACGATTGATGCTCCCACCATCGCCGTACCGTGCCGGTACGCGCTTCGGTCCCTCCAAGCAACGAAGACCAAGGCGAGCGAGACCAACGGCAGGAACTCGGCCACGATCCGGTGGGCGGTTACCAGCGAGTGGCTTCCGGCGATGATCTGTCCAGCCAGCGTCGCCTGAGCGAGGACGCCCAACGCGATCAGAGTGCTCCCTATCTCGATCCACCACAGTCGTCGACTCACCGAAGATTTCCGGTGAAGTCCTTGAATCGCTGTCGAATCAGCCGATGGAGCTGTGGTCGTATCCATGGGACCTCCTCGTCATCGACTACTACAGTACGTCGTAGTTCTTTCCCCCAAACTCTCGAGGCCACATGACCAAGCACTCCACTCGCCAATTCCTCGGGAAGATCGGCTTCGGGTCAGCGTGCGCCGTCTGTTGCGTGGCACCGATGCTGGTTCTGGCCGGGGTAGTCACCGGAGCTTCGCTCGCTGTCGGCGGCGCCGTCCTTGCCGCAATCACCGGTGTCGTGGTCACGACGGTGCTCGTGGCCACCGGCCGGGCAGCGGGGATTTCTTCCAAGGTACGGCTCCCCTTGGTAGGCGTTGGCGGCGCCGGGGCATTCGTCGGATTGTGGGGTATCAGTACCGAGCGCGCCGGCGCCACGACGATTCTCGCCCTAGCCGTCGCTGTTCTGACGGTGGCCGCTCTCCTAGTCCTGGCCGACGCCGGGGTCGGGGCCGACAGAACCCAGACCTGAACAGACCTGGCACCCTCCGCTATCGCGCTGCGTAGCTATCAGATTGTCGAGGTCGCTCGACCAGACGGCCACGCCATCGTGGGATATGGCGAACAGGCCGATATCGGGTTGGGTTTGGATCAGCCTCATCCCGTCTGTCCCGACCACGAAGGATGCAGTGGCCCAAGCATCGACATCGCCAAGGTCCCGGCCTACCGCAGTGGCGCTCACCAAACCGACCGGCGCCCGACCCGTTCGCGGGTCGATGATGTGCGCTCCGCGCTCGTAGAGCGCCGAGGTTGCGACCGCCCAGGGGCCACTGAGGTGGAGAACGGCCGCCAGCGCCTTCGCCTCGTACGGATGGCGGATGCCTACGTGCCACGAGCAGCCAGGGTCCGGCTCCCCGCGAAGAAGCACGTCCCCACTGGCGTTGATGCAGAAATTCTCGGCGCCTGCCCCTTCGAGCGCGGTCGCCACACGCTCGATCGACCAGCCCTTCACGTAGCCCGACGGGTCAAGGGTGGTGCCGTTGCGAGTGGGCAATTCGAAGACGTCGAACGCCCCGCCGGTCAGGTCCGACAGCTCGCGGCACCGACCAAGCACCGATCGAATGTCGTCATCTGTCTGATCGAGAGAGATCTCGCCCCGTCCGAGTCGGCAGATCAGGCTGTCCGGTCGGTACGTGCTGAACGTGGCGTCCACGTGATGAAGCCAGGCAACGGCATCGCGAAGCGCTCTTGGCCTCGGCAGTGGCGAGCGCACGTCGAAGGACACGGTCATGCCCATGACCTGCTCTGTGTGGTGCAGGGTCGGCGATCGCATCGTCAAGAGATCGATGTTGCGTCAGCGGCACGCGCTTTGTCGATGGCGGACTGCAGGCTCTCCTCGTAGGCCGCACTGGTCGACGAGGCTCCGGAGACAGCATCGACGCTCGCCGTCTGCGCCCGCAACGCCTCCGAGCGCAGGACGGGGAGCGACGCAGCACTGAGATCCTCGCTCACGTAGTTTCCGCCAGGAGCAACGGTGGCAGCGACATCGGCGAGTCGGCCATCGACGAAACGTGCTTGCACTTGGACCGGCCCGTACAGAGTGTCGACTTGCCGTCCGGCAAAGTCCTGGGCCCCACGGGGCGGTCGACCAAGTGGTGAGCCCAAGCGGCTTGCGCGCTCGGCGTTCGCCGATGAGAAGAGCGAGCCGACCCAGATGAACGCGGCAGTTGACCCGAGGAGTGCGACCGCACGAGCCCGGTCCGACGTTCGAGCCCGACGACGGGCTCGAGTCTCAGAACCAGTGCGCGCACCGCCTGCGCCGTACGCCCGAGGCCGGTCGTCGATGCGCGAGGCGCCTGGAGAATCTGACTCGCGTAGATCGTCGGACGGTCGCTCGCGGGGTGCAGCCATTGGAGTTGCGGCATCCCCCGCTGCGAATCCGCCGCGTCGACTTCCGAGCGCCATCCGATCGATGACCGCCATCAGGACCCGAGTCCCGATGACGAAGGCCAAGAGAGCGGCCCCGCCGATCGCGGCCGCCTGCCACCATTGGTTCGCGGCATCAGTCCCCACCTGAAACCCATGGACCGCCCCGGTGATCGTCGCGACGACCAGCCCAAGGTGAAGCACACGCCAGCGCGTCGACCGAAGTCGGCGGCGTGGCCATGAGGTACCGATTCCCACGGCGAGAAGGAGGGTGGCGACCACCCCCCAAGACAGGGGCCACGGCGTAATACCCGGTACCGCGAGATCCAGCAGACCGAGGTCGTAGCTCCCGTCGAGATACACCGCGACCACATGAACGACCGTGGCGCCTGCTGCCAGACCGGCCAGCCAGTTGTGCGCTCGTAGCCAGAGTCCAAGTCGGAAACGCGCGCCGGTGTTCCGCGCCGAAAAAGACATCCCACCGGCGACGGAACCGAGCATCGCCACAGCGGCCACCACGCCACTCAGCCGTCCCGTGTACCACCAGAACACACCCATCGACGTCAATGTACGACACGTCGTCGTATTGCGGTGGCGCGGGCTCAGCTCGCCACGGGACCCATTCCCTGGCTGTCGGAGTGTGGCCGAGTCCAGACGGTCCAAAACCGACCTCTCGCACGACGCCCCACACCCCGCCAGCGGGCGTGGTCATGCGCCCTGGGTGGCATCGAATCGTCGGGTGGGCCGGTGTTGCCCTCGGGATACTCGTCGTGATCCTCAACGACGCGATGCGCTTTGGGGAGGGCCTCAAGCTCCTGCCCTCCGGCCACTCGGAGCTCTACCTGATGCTCGGAGTCAGCATGGCCGGATTATCTACCTGGTTCCTGGGTCTCTTCGAGCGACAGACCGTCTACGGCTGACCACAGGGTCGCCTACGGCGTGAAGCACCCATGCGCCAGCCTCTGCCGAGGCACTCAAACCACGGGAT
>CBDTZB010000328.1:0-3885 GCA_965364795.1 uncultured Nocardioides sp. | reverse complement strand
GCGGTGTGGGGTAGCACCAGGACGCGGCGATCCAGCTGAGTCGAGGTCACGGTTCTACTCTCTCACCCGCCGCCCCCAGAGATCGGACGGCCCGGTCGATCTCGGCATCGCCGATCTGCGCGGGGCCGGCCCGCAGCCACAAGAAGAACTCCACGTTGCCCGCGGGACCGGGCAACGGGCTGACAGTGACCGACCGAGCTCCCCATCCACGCTGGGCGGCGGCCTGAGCCACGGTGGCCACGGCTTCGGCTCGCAGCGAGTGCTCCCGCACCACTCCACCGCGACCCACCCGGTCCTTCCCGACCTCGAACTGTGGCTTGACCATCAGGGCCAGGTCGCCGTCAAAGGCGGTGACACCGATGAGCGCATCGAGGACCAGCGTCAGGGAGATGAAGGAGAGATCGCCGACCACCAGGTCGACCGGTCCCCCGATCGTCTCGGGCACGAGCTGGCGGATATTGGTTCGATCGTGAACGATCACTCGGTCGTCAGACCTCAAGCTCCAGGCAAGCTGGCCGTAACCCACGTCCACGGCGACGACTTGGGCTGCGCCGTGACGCAGAAGCACATCGGTGAAGCCGCCCGTGGACGCACCAGCGTCCAGACACCGGCGACCCGAGACGGTCAGCCCCTCCGGTTCGAACACCGCCAGGGCGCCGGCCAACTTGTGCCCTCCCCGGGAGACGTAGTCGGGACTGTCCGGGTCCTCGATGATGAGGATCGCCACGTCGGTGGTGACTCCGGTGGCCGGCTTATTCGCCACCACACCGGACACCTTGACCCGCTTGGCGTTGATCAGTTCGGCGGCCTGCTCTCTGGACCGAGCCAGTCCTCGGCGGACCAGTTCAGCATCGAGCCTGACCCGACGGGGTCGTCCCTGTGGCATGTCAGTTCGCAGTGCGCGGTTGGTCGAGCGCACGACGCAGCGAGACCTGAGCAGATTCGAGCACGGCTACGTGATCCTCTACCCGGTCATCGCCCAACGCGGCGACCGAGGCGATCACGGCATCGAGTTCCGGGACCCCGGTCGCCGGGATTTCACCAGGCTCCAGGTCGTTGGAGTCCAAGTCCTCGCGGTCGCTCATGAGGAAAGGGTAGTGGGCGGCGGGGTCAGTCCATCGACAGCCGGCACCTGATCGGTTCGGTCACGGTAGTCCCAGGCCGCCATTGCTACGGCCCGCCACCAGTCGAGGTGTTCGCCTTCACCCGTGACGTGACAGGCGCCATCAGCGACGTGGGCGACCCATCCCCCGAGAATCACGCGCCCCTCGGCCCCTATCTCTACAGCCGGGTGCTCCAGGGTGAGCCCCTCGAGCCCGTCGCTGAGATAGGTCGGCCGTTCGGCCGGCGCTGCGGCCACGAGTTCCGGAAGCCCCGTCACACCGGTGAGCACGAGCAGGGTGTCCGAACCGACCACAGCCCCGCCAGCGATATCGGTGTCCAGACGATCCCCCACCATCAGGGCCCGCCGCGCGTCCATCCGGGTGATGGTCTCGCGCAGCAGCGGTGGCGACGGCTTGCCGGCAACCACCGGGTCCACCCCACTGAACCGCTGCAGAGTCTCCACGAGTAGCCCGTGCCCCGGGGCGACGCCGTAGGGAGTCGGGATCGTTTTATCGGTGTTGCTGGCGACCCACCAGAGTCCTTCCCGGATCAAGACCGCCGCGCGCATCACCTCCCGCCACCGGACCTCCGGGCCGTACCCGCTGACGATGGCGGACGCCTCGTCGCCCACCTCAACGGGGACAAGGCCAACCGAGGTGAGCGCCTCCCGCAGTCCGTCCCCGCCCAGAAGCGCTACCCGCTCCCCAGGGTCCAATTCGCGAGCCAGGACGCCGGCCGCCGCCTGCGCGGAGGTCACCACATCGGAGGAATCGCTGGAAACCCCGAGTTCCTCCAGATGTGCGGCCACTGCTTGCGGCGAGCGGGACGCGTTGTTCGTGATGAACGCGACCCGGAATCCGGCCTCTCGGGCCCTCCGGATGTGATCTGTCGCTCCCGGGACAGCCTCTCCCCCGACGTAGACGACCCCGTCGAGGTCGAGCATGGCCAGGTCGTAGACGTCGGAGAGTCTGCCTTCCGAGGCGCGCAACGGAACTGGCGTCGGTGGCTGTGCCTCGGCATTGAGCGCGGGTTGATCACTCGCCTGCGTCATCGGTCCCTCTGTCGTGTGGGTTCATGGAGAGGCACCCTACGATGGACAGATGGAGTCGTCGGCAACTGTTGCACCGCCGTACGTCGCGGGCCCGCTACGACTCCTGCCCTTTCGCGCGTTGATGCTTGCTCCGGGCCGCATAGGTGACGCCGGGTTGGGCCGCACCTTCGCTCGGCCCTATCGCGATGTCGCCGCGCGAGTCGCCGCTTGGCGGCAGGCGGGGCAGATCACCCAGTCGGAAAAACCCGCGCTCTACCTTCACGAGTACACCGCGGAAGGCATCACCATTCGCGGTCTGGTCGGCGTCCTGGACGTCTCCCACCGCGCTGCGGAACCGGCTGATCGGGCAGTCTTCCCGCACGAAGGCATCTACCCGGGCCAGTCCGATGAGTTGGCGGACCGGATGCGCGAGATGCGACTCAACCCGGCTCCCATCCTTCTGGTCCACCGGGCCAACCCCGAACTACGCGCCCTGCTCGCCGAGGTGGTGCGAGCCGATCCCGATCAGGTTTACACCGACCGGCATGAGCAGCACCACCGGATCTGGGAGATCACCGCCCCCGAGGTGCTCAGCGCCATTGCGGAAAGCATCGCTCCCGCGCAGGCGCTCATCGCAGACGGGCATCACCGGTACGCCGCCTATCTCAAGATGCAGGAGCGCGATCCGGGTGGGCCGGCGGATTACGGCTTGGCCATGTTGGTGGATCAAAGCGACACCCCACTGTTCCTGGGGGCGATCCACCGAGTCCTGGACGGCACGTCTCTAGAGGACCTGCGCGCGGCTGTCCTTGCCGTGGGTGGTCGCTTCACCGGCCTGATTGAGGCGGACGCGGTGCGGAAGCTGGGTCCGGGAACGCTCGTCGCCACCGACTCCCACGCCTGGGCCGCTATCAACCTCAATGTGCCGGCCGACCGCGCTGCGATCGAGGTCCTCCATCACGACATCGTGCCCCAACTCGTCAACGAACCACGCCGCATCACCTACCACCACGCAGCTGACAGCGCGATCGCGCACGCGCAGCGGGGAACCGCCACGGCGATACTCCTCCCGGCACCCCCCGTGGATCTGGTTTTGGATCTCGTGGCCGCCGACCGTCTCCTCCCAGAGAAGGCCACGTCCTTCCAGCCCAAACCGCATCTGGGCGCCCTTATCCGTTCCCTTGACGACGCACCAGACGCGCCGAACTGACTTCTACTTCGAATCGGGACGCCGTACCGCCTGCATGACGGAAGAAACGGCGTCGTAGTGCGCCTTGCACCTCCACGATGTCCCCGGCTCGCCAGCTGGCCACTGAACGCCTGGGGCGTCCGCCCCAGACTGCGCACTCCAAGGCGTCCACCGACGCGCGGCGCGCGGTCGGATCCCCGGCTGGTCGGGTCACCACTAGACGGAACGTCCAGAGACGGTCCCCACTGGGCAGCGTGCGCTCCTCGGGATCCAAGGAGACCCTTCCGAGAAGTCGCACCTCATTGATCGATTCCTGTGCACTCATGCACCTCACCTCCGCTATGACCCTCCCCTGAATAGTGGGCGGGAACGCGCCTCGACGACGTAGCGGTGGAGAAGGCGGACAGTACGTGCATCTGTGGAGATCACCTGGGTCGCTCTCTTGAAAAGGATGCCCCGAAATGATCTCCAGAAATGCAGTAAGAGGACCACCAGGTTATTAACCTAGTGGCCCTCTTACTTAATTTTTGTCCGGCGGCGTCCTACTCTCCCACAGCCTCGC
>CBDTZB010000327.1:0-3887 GCA_965364795.1 uncultured Nocardioides sp. | reverse complement strand
CGACGTACTACTACGCCGAGGACCAGCACCAGCAGTACCTCGCCAAGGTTCCGCATGGGTACCGCTGCCACGCCAACACCGGCGTGAAGTTCCCCGAAGACCACTGACAGCCCGCCGCTCACACCATCAGATCCGGGTTGGTGTGGGTCCGCCTGAGAGACTGAGGTCATGCCCGAGCTCCCTCGTAAAGCCGCCCTCCGCACCGCGCGTCTCGCTGGCCTGCCCCTGGGGTACGCCGGCCGCAGCGCGGTCGGCTTCGGCAAGCGTCTCGGAGGCGCCCCGGCCGAGGCGGTGATGTCGGATATCCAGCAACGGACCGCCGAGCAGCTCTTCCGCACCCTCGGTGAACTCAAGGGTGGCGCCATGAAGTTCGGCCAGGCGCTCTCGATCTTTGAGGCGGCCCTGCCGGAAGACCTCGCGGCGCCATACCGGGACGAGCTGACCAAACTCCAGGACTCCGCGCCCCCCATGCCGACGCAGACCGTGCGGGACGCGCTGGCCCGTGAGTTCGGTCCGGACTGGAAGAAGCAACTCGTCTACCTCGACGGCGGACCTACCGCGGCCGCCTCGATCGGTCAGGTCCACAAGGGCCGGTGGCATGACGGGCGTGAGGTCGCCGTCAAGGTGCAATATCCCGGCGCCGGTGAGGCGTTGCGTTCGGACCTCAAGCAGCTCTCCCGACTGGCTCGCACGATCGGGCCGGTCTTCCCCGGCATCGACATCAAGGAACTGATGGCCGAGGTCGAGGCCAGAGCAGTCGACGAGCTGGACTACACGATGGAGGCGGAGGCCCAGCGCACGTTCGCGCAGGCGTTTCGAGACGACGAAGAGATCGTCGTCCCCGACGTCGTCGCCGTGGGCGAGACGGTGCTCATCACCGAGTGGCTGGACTCCGAATCCTCGCTCGCTGCGATCATCCGCGATGGGACCGTGGAGCAACGGAACCATTACGGCCAGATCCTCGTCCGGTTCCTCTTTTCCGGGCCTCAGCGGACCGGGATGCTGCATGCGGACCCGCATCCAGGGAACTTCCGGATCATCCCAGGACCCGACGGCGGCCTCGGCAAGATCGGTGTCCTCGACTACGGCGCTGTCGCGCGGCTGCCTGAGGGGAAGCTCCCCGACGCGATGGGGCAGCTGATTCGACTCGCCGCCCTCGAGGACAAGGATGAGCTGTTGGAGGGGCTGCGCCGCGAGGGGTTCATCAAAGACAAGATCAAACTCGACCCTCAACTTCTCATCGACTACCTCGCACCGCTGGTCGAGCCGACGCGGGTGGAGCGCTTCCAGTTCAACCGCGAATGGATGCGCGAGCAGTTCGAGCGGATCAACAACCCGCGCGAGGAATCGTTCACGGTGGCGATCAAACTGAACCTCCCCCCGTCGTACATGTTGATTCACCGCACGTGGATCGGCAGCATCGGAGTCTTGAGCCAACTCGAGGTGGAGGCTCCGTTCCGACAGATCCTGACGGAGTACCTCCCGGGGTTCAGCGGTCCCGTCTGATCGTCCCTCCGGGCGTGCTACTGAGCCAGGCGGTCCAGGATCAGTTGCAGCGCGGCGTCACCCTGATCGGTGTCGAAGATGTTCTGCGCGTGAGCGGATCCGGGCAGAACCTCAAGTCGGTTGTCGCTTCCGGAGGCGTTCTCGGCGAGCGCGATCGAGGTGTCCGCAACCGGATCTTCCTCGCTGACGATGAACAGTTTGGGAGCCTCGCCGATCCCGTCGACCTCGGCGTTGACGGCCAATGTGATGACCAGGTCGGCGATCTCCGGTTCGTCACTGAGTAGTTGCAAGATCGCGTCGGCGCCGGCGCTTCCTCCTACCAGAGCGACGTCGGAGAGTCCGTCGTCTTCCAGTGCCGACACGGCCGCCGCGATCGCTTCGGGGGCGATGTTCTCCACAGCGATCACGGTCGCGCCCTGATCGGCGATAGCCACGGCCTGACCCTCCCAACTGGACGCATCGAAGGCCGCACCGTGCGCGAGCACCACGCCGTAGTCGCCTTCACCCCAGGTGAGGGCCTCGTCGTCGCCGATGTCGATCCGCTCCCCGGTCGACGACACCGGTCCCTCAGCGGGCATAGATCCGCCGTCGCTGTGCATGCAGGCGCTCAAGGATAGGGCGAGGGCGAGCCCCAGCGATCCGAGGATTGTGGTCCGAGTCATGTCCTCGAAGATACGGGCGCTGCGTGAAGCAGCCCACTTGTCCGGGGCATAAGCCGCAGGCGCCACTCCACGATCAGGATGTTGGGCACCCAACTGATCCAGGCGACGGCTTGGTATGACGCCTCGTAGTTGAGGTCAGCCGCCTCGGCCACGCCGAGATACAGGCGGAGGGTCACCGCAGCGAAGGTCAACGCGAAGGAGCGGATCATCCACCGGCGGTGCCGCGAGTAGTCGCCAACCATCGCCAACCGAAGGGCCATCCCTGTGCTGAGGACCCAGGCCACACCCAGGAGCAGGAAACCCATCCCGGCGACTCGACCGTGGGTGGTCGTCAGGGCGATCGCTGCGCCCGCCGTGCCTCCGATCAGGCAGCCAGCGACGTAGGTGCGTCCGAGGACGCGGTGCACCCGGGGGACGCGACGGCGTACCCCCGCCACGAACTGCCAGGGCCCGACCAACAACGCCACCGCGGCCGCGACGATGTGGACGCGCAGTCCCAGGGGCGTGAAGAAGGCGTTGTCGGCGATGTCGGCGGGAACGAGGTCGAACCCGCTGGCGATGAGAACGAACGCGTAGAGGCCGACGAAGAGGCACAGCAGGGTCATCAGGGTCCAGGCGGTGGGGCTGACGACTCGGCGGCTGCGGGTGCTCATAGATCCGAGTCTGTGGCGGGATGCCGATGGGCACTATCCGGGATGACCCCGGTCTTCGCCTGAGTCGTCCCTGATCACAACGGTAGAAACATCACGTGCAAGCCGACCCGGCCGTGCGTCGCCGAGTCGAAGGCGCCCGGCACCGTGCCGATGATCGTGAAGCCCAGGCTCTGCCACAACCGCACCGCGGCAGTGTTGGTCTCGACCACGGCGTTGAACTGTATGCCGGTGTACCCCTGGGTCCGGTGCCACTGCACGACGTACTCCCCGAGGCGCCGGCCGACTCCCTGCCCCCGGGCCGCTGGATGCACCATGAAAGAGGCCGTACCGATGTGACCACCTCTGCCGGGTCGGTTCGGACCCATCTTGGCGGTTCCGGCGATGTTGCCGTCAATCTCCTCGACCACGGTGATCCCGGGCCCGGACTCCAGCCACAGGTCTTGGGCTTGATCGCTCGTGGCGTCGGGTGGGTAGGCGTAGGTGTCTCCGTCATCCACGATGGCTCGCCACCAGGGCCAGATCCTCGGCCAGTCCTCAGGGGTGGCTGCGCGGATCACGGGTCAGTCCTCGACGTCATCGGTTGCGGGTCAGACCGGCGCACAGTCGTGTCCGCAGCCCCCAGGGACACCGGGCCCGTCACTGTGGGACGCCGGCCGGTGGAGCACGGCACTGCCCGGCAGCACACGCACGTCGTCGCCCTCCACCGTGGCGGTGCCGTCGATCAGCAGCGTGTAGCCACGGGCCTCGAGCGGTGGGAAAAGAACCGTCACCTGATCGTTCTCGGCGATGTTGCGGCTCGTCCCGCCACCCGGCCCAGAGATGACCAGAGCCCCCTCGACGACCCTCGGCTCAACGGTCACGGCCTTCACCCGGCCGTGTGCCGCCGTGCTCAACAGGTAACCAGCGCCGAAGTCCTCCAGCGCCGCCCCCAACGTGGCCACCTCCACCGGAATGCTCATGGCCCCCAACCTAACTTCCCCACGAAGTTCGCCTGATGGGGCTTCGAGGTTCGCCTGATGGGGCTTGCTTGCGCTCGCGTCCCCATCAGACGAACTTCGCGTCCCCA
>CBDTZB010000326.1:0-3888 GCA_965364795.1 uncultured Nocardioides sp. | reverse complement strand
AGACTCGCCGACCATGAGCCTGATCATCGACATCAAGGACAGCTTCCTCCGTCTCCCCACCCCGGTGGCGATCTGGACGGCGGCAATCCTGGTGCCGGTGAACGTCGCGGCGATGTTCTTCCTCGGCCAGCCGTTCGGCTGGCTGGTCGCGCTCCTCGCTGTCGGCGCCCTGATCGCGAACCTGCCGATCCTCCTGCAGGCCCGAGGGCTGAGCACCGCGATGGGCGCCCCGCATGTGGTCGCATGGGTGCCGCTGCTGGTGCTCATCGCGTTCCTGCTCATCGGGAGGAACGAGGACCTGTCGACGGCCTTCACCGTCTATCTGGTCGTCCTGTTCCTCACCAACGCCGTGTCGCTCTACTTCGACATCCCCGACACCCAACGACTACTCAAGGGCGACACGACCGTCTTCTGATCCGTCCGACTCAGACGTGCCCGGAGAGTTGGGCCATCCGGGCCTCAAGGTCCGCCAGGTAGCGGTCGCGCTGCTTGGCCGACATCTTGCTGTCGCCCTCCAAATGGCTGCACGCAGGCAGGACGTCGATCGACAACTTCGCCGCGCCGGCCAACGCGCGCAGCTCATCGAGTTTGTCCCCGAACGGGGTGCCGCTACCGGGTGAGTAGGAGCGGACGACCTCGTCGATCGAGTCGGCGTACAGGTCAGCCTTGGTCACCACGATCACCAGCCAGGTGGGGTACTCCCGCCGCACCGCCATCGAGGCGATCAGATGCGAAGTGACGGTCCAGTCCTCCAGTTCGCGCGCCAGTTGCTGCTCGCGATCGACCTGGGCGGCTCCTGTAGTCCCAGCAGGCCGGCGCCCGGTCGCCAGGCCGTTGGCCACCACGTGGAGTACGCCGTCCACCGGCCGATCGTGGAAGACCTCGTCCAAGGCACCCAACCGGGTGGCGGCGTTCTCACCGGGGACGACCCGGAAGCGGAAGCCGTGCAGTCGCCGTCCCCGCGACACCCGCCGCTCCAGCACGGCCGACCCGGACTCAGCCGGACCGTCGGGCGAGGGCCGCCCGGAGAGGTGGTCGATGAGCTCGGTCTTGCCGACCCCGGTCATCCCGGTCACGGCAACCGTGGGGAAGCGCTGGTGGAACAGACCGGTCACCCGGTCGCGACCCCGACCGATGGCGCTGGGGACCGATCGCAGGCCGGTCGGGCGGGCAGCAGAGCGAGGAGTCGGCACGCGTATGACGCTATCCGACGCCCCGACCCCCCTCTGATCCGTAGGTGGCTTGGTCCCCACCGGAGAATGTTCAGGTGCCTGAACTTCCCGAGGTCGAGTCCGCTCGCCAAGTCGTCGAGAGCCGCGCCCTGGGCCGGTTGATCGCCGACGTCGATGACAGCGACACCTACGAGTGCCGCCCCCACGTGCCCGGCGAGATCCGCTCCGCGTTGGTGGGGCGAGAACTCGCCACGACCCACCGCCGAGGCAAGGCGATGTGGTGTGGAACCTCTGATGACGGACCGCTCCTCGGCATCCACCTGGGCATGAGCGGCCGGATCCACGTCAGCGACTCCGAGGGGCGCGGTGGCGGTCGGGCCGCCGGAAAACCCGAGTGGGACCGGTTCACGATCACCTTCGAGGACGGCGGGTCCCTGCGACTCTTCGACAAGCGACGTCTGGGGCGTGTCCGACTTGACCCGGACCTCACCGCGCTCGGACCGGACGCCGCCGAGATCACCGGCGAGGAGTTCCGCACCCGCATCGGCAAGGGCAACGCCCCACTGAAAGCGCGCCTGCTCGACCAGGGAGCCATTGCCGGCATCGGCAACCTGCTCGCCGACGAGGTGCTGTGGCAGAGCGGTTTGAGCCCACAGCGGCGTACCCATGACCTGGCCTCCGAGGAACTCGACGACCTACGCGGTCACCTGCACACTGCTATTCGAGCGGCTATCCAGCACGGTGGGGTGCACACCGGGGAGATCATCAAGCACCGCCGGCGCGACGAACACTGCCCGCGCTGTGGGGCGGAGATGATGCGGGCCACCGTGGGCGGGCGGACGACCTGGTGGTGCCCGGTCGAGCAGACCTGAGTGGCTACTTCGGCTCGTCGGCGACTACGAGGTCGAACAGGACGTCCGAACCGTCGACCGAGGTCACCGTGACTGCGACGTCGTAAACGTTGTCGCCATCGGTCAACTCACACGTCATCTCGGCATCGACCTCGGCCGGCAGATCCTCGGGACACGTGACGTCGTCGGGCGTCTGCTCCACCTGCCTGGCCACCTCATCGGAGATCTGTTGGGCGATCTCGTCAGCAGGCACCGAAGCGGAGCAACCGGCCAACGCAGGGGTGGCGAGCAGCAGTGCGATCAGGACAGGGGTACGCCGCATCGGGTCCGCCTCAACTCGGGTCGACCGCGCCTGGTGCACGCATCGTTCTTCGTTTCTAGCACTCGGGGACTCTCCTCGCCCGATGGACTAGCCCACTGCTTCGCCGGCACCCTGCAGCACCTCGCGCGGGGGCTGGGGCAGCTGGTGGCCTACCTCGCCACCGAGTCGGCCGCCATAGGGCCGGCCGTGATCGGCCCACTCCTCACGAGCGAAAGCCAGGAAGTGTTCGCCGACCCGGACCCGTGCTCCCGTGCGCAGCCGACCACGTCGGGTGAGCGCACCGTGGACACGCAGCTCGCCGTCGACAGCCCAGATGACGTATTCGTCATCGGCTTCATGCATGACCACCGCATGGTGAGCCTCGACACCCGACAACACGATGTCGGAGGTCGGGTCGCTACCGATGGTGGTGCGCTCCTTGAGCCAGAAGACCGGCTGACGCTCGCCTTCCCACAGGTCGGACTTCGCCAACACCAGGCGGGGTTCGCCGCCGCGACCTGGGTCGTGGGTCGTCGTGACGCGTCGCCGACCGCTCTGCTGGAAGGTCGGCGCGATCGGGAAGAGGGTGGCTGGCGGAACCATCGACAGGCTTGGCAGCACCGGGTCACTGGAGACCAGACGCGAACGGGCGGAGGTCCAGGCACCCTTCAGGCTGCCCAGTTTGATGTGCCGCGAGCGGGTCGCCCGTCGCTGCCACCACGGAGTCCGGACATCTCCGAGCGTGACGAGGTGGTCGCCCCCGTGAACCACCTGGACGGTGAGGTGACGCAGCGCGAGCTCATCGGCCACCAATCGGATGACCGACGCGTCCCCCGCTCCCGCGAAGGCACTGGGGTCGTCCACCTCGAGCTGCAGGCGACCCCCACGCCCGCGCAGCGAGCCCCGAATGGGCTCTCGGCCCTCAACGTCGAGTTCGAAGGTGAGATCTGCGTCCACCGACACGGGCATGACTCAGACCCCGCGGGGCGGAACTGGCTGACCGTTGTCGCTGGTCGTAATGGTCACGGTGCCGTCGATCTTCCAGGTGGCCCGCGGGGCGTTGGCTCCGGTGTCGCGAGGGACCTCCACGGCGACGTCGGCGAAGCGGTAGTGGATCTCGGCGTCACGGCCAGTCAGAAAGCTCCACATCCGCTGCCCAAGGTCGGACCAGTTGACGACTTCGGCGTTGTCGGTTCCTACGGGCTGAGCACTCATGGCGGCACCTCTCAAGTTCAAACTTAAACAACTTGTTTAAGTTGTATAGTTCATATATGAACAGAAGCCGGGCAATTGCGCAAGTGGTAGAGGCCTCCAAGGACGTGTCGCGCAGCCTCAGGGACCCCACGTTGATGAATCAGGACTGGCGCGACCTGACCTGGCTGCACTGGGCCGTCGAACCCCAACGGGTCGCGAGCCTGCTGCCCCGCGGCGTACGGCCCGACGTCCTGGACGGCCTGACCTACGTCGGCCTGGTGCCCTTCCGCATGGTCAACGCCGGCTTCGGTCGCCGGCAGTCAGTGCCGTGGTTCGGCACGTTTCTGGAAACCAACGTGCGCCTCTACTC
>CBDTZB010000325.1:0-3890 GCA_965364795.1 uncultured Nocardioides sp. | reverse complement strand
CGTCGTCGGAGCATCCGAGGACGGTAATCAATCCGTTACCAAACTAGCCAATCGTCGGAGAGTTCGTGTGACGTCGATCACGAGCCGCTGGATCGGCGGTTGGCTCGCAACAGGGTTAGCCCTTTCAGCAACCGACGCGCCCTCTCTGCGATTGAGGTGTGATAGATCGACCCGCGAGGCGTCCGGATCTGTCGATGCGGTCGCTGAGCCAGCTAATCCACTCCTGAACGAGCGGATGCGAGAGGCTGGGGTCCGGGTCGGGTCGGCCGAGTTCACGAAAAACGACGGCTAGGCCCGCTTTGCCTCGGGGGAGTGCGCCACGGTTCGCAGCACGATCGGCACGCGGCGACAACTACTCCCAGGGCTGCTGAGGATCGAGGTGTCGACGTAGTTCCATTGCGTCGTGGAGGACCCGACCGACGACCAGGACAACGCCGTCCCATCGGCAGATCAGGAAGTGGCGGGGGCGGTGGACGTCCCCACCGCGTGAGTGAGCGCGGCTCTGAGCCAGATGCCAGGAGAACACCCCGTCACCCAGCTCAGGACGGACCGTCCTTCCCAACTCGTCGTTGCGCGCCGCCGCGTCGCGGATGGCTGCGGTGATCAGCGCCTCGTACCGCTGGCGCGCCTCCTCACCGAACTGTTCGTGCGACCAGGCAAGGATCGAGATGATGTCGGCCTGAGCGGCATAGGTAAGGCGATACTTCGCCATCAGCTCGCGGGCTGAGTCTCGGCCCCGCGGAGGCCGAGCTGCGCGATGAAGTCGTCGAGGGAGTCGTCATCAACGTCGTCGAAACGCCCCTGGGAAAGGTCCGACCAGCCCTGTTCGACGGCTTGGCGCAGCACGGCAACTTTGGCCGCCTCCTCGACTTGCTCGCGCTCAACGAGCCGAAGGCCTTCGCGGAGTACCTCACTGGCGTTCTGGTAGCGCCCAGACTTCACCAGTGATTCGACGAGTTCGTGCTGGTGCTGACTCAGAACTACGTTTCTTGTCGCCACGGCGACCACCTCCGTTGGCAGTATATGCCATCGCTGGGCTACCGGTATAGGTCACCGAAAGCGGATCCTCAATCGGGACTGTTCAGGGCCCCACGGACCAGCGAGAGTACCCGCGCGGAGACCCGCGTCTTATCCCCGCGAAAGACGCGGGACTGGATGAGGACGGGCAGCGCTCGACGGGACCTTGGTCTCGGTTGCTCAGAGTCGTGTTCCCCAGCCCGCCCGCTGAGGCGTCCTAAGGCACACGACCCCGCGAACCGGCGCAAAGAACCCGTCGTTGGCCCCCGCGTCGGATGCACGCTCCGGCCTCGATCCGCGCACGGTGATGCCGAGTTCAGCCTGCCCGGTCGTGACTCACAACCAGTCACTCACCTGGGTGGTTGCCGACTCAGCACCGACCTCACGGGACGAAGCAGGGAAACATCCAGCTAGTCGGTAAACCCGCGAGCGTGACGCCGCTCGCGAGCTATCTCGATCAGCCGGTCTGCTCGGGCCCCGAACGAGTGCTCGCGCGCGATCAGGTCGGCCTGGGCACGCCGCTGCTCGTCCGAACCGAAGATCTCGTCCAGATCGAGGGTTGAGGTCAACCGGATCAAATCCTCCGGTGTCCGCCAGACCTGCACCGACCGGCCGAAGATCTCGGCGGCTCCCGCAACCTCGTCGCTTACCACCCGAGCGCCGCTGGCGACCGCGTCGAAGAGTCGGTTGGAGATGAACCCCTCCTCACGCATGTCCTCCCAGTGGTCGTTGAGCACGACCCCAGCACTGCGGTAGGCGGCGCCCACCTCGGTGTTGGGAAGGTATTTCGCCTTGACGTACTTCTTCGGGATGTAGCGCCCCCACAGATCGCCGTAGACCGAGAGCGGTAGTCCGGCCTCGACGCTGTCCCGAACGATGGGGCGGAAGGTTTTGCGAGAGCTGCCGACGAACAGCACCGGGTGACCGGTGTCGGGTCGGGCGCGGTCCGGGTGGAACAACTCCGGATCGGTCGCCTGCAGCATCGGTTCGATGGGGATCCCCCATTCGCGCGACGCGGCGGCGCTCCACGAGATGCTCGCGCCCAGCAGACAGTCGTAGGTGACCGCTTCGGGACGCCCCAGAATCTCGGGGTGGGAGATCACCCACCCGATGCTGATCTGCTCGGGAGTCGAGCGGAAGGGAGCCAGTCCGCGCAACACCAGGGCGACGTCGTCATGGCGACTGGTCTTGCGCTCGAACTCCTGGCGGTGGTCGATCACCACCTCCTGCCCACGGGCACGCAGCGCTGAAGCGATCGCGCGGGCGAAGTGGGTGTCACCCCATTTCTCGCCTTCGGGGCCCCAGGGCGCGGGGTTCTTGATCGCCCAGCGCAACGGGCGCGGACGATCGGTGACCTGGAATCGGGACTCCCACACCATCAGCGGCACGGGGATGATCAAACGGCGCTTCTGCCAGTCCTCCGCGGCACGGACCTGGTGGTCCAGGATCCGCATCCCGACCTGCCCCCACAGGCGCACGTCGTCGCGTGGCTCGTCGCGCATCGCCCAGCGGCCGAGGTAGACCTCACGGTTGAGCATGTACTTCGCGTAGCGGCCCTCGGTCTTGGACTCGAAGTGGATCACCGGCTGCTCGGTCACCACCCGGTAGTGACCCGGACGCGTCTGGGCCAGACGCTGGCACAAGTCGATGTCTTCCATACCGTTGCTGAACACCGGGTCGAAGCCACGCATCGCGACCACGTCGGCGTACCGCATGGCCAGGGCGGCTCCGGTCAGGCCAGCGAACTCCATCTCACCGACACCGCTGGCGTCCTCCAGGGGGAAACCCTGCAGGAACGCGTGCGGTAGCCCGCCGGTCGAGGGGAAAGCCACGCCAGCGGATTGCACGGCCCCGCTGGGATAGAGCAACAGCGACTGAGCGCCCAAGACCGTTGGGTCGGTCAATGCTTCCTGGATCGGAACGAGCCAGTCGGTGGGCACCGTGGTGTCGTTGTTCAAGAACATGATGGTCTCGCCACGGGCGTGGGGTACGGCAAGGTTGTTGCCCAGGGCGAACCCGTGGTTGATCGGGCTGTGCACCAGCGTGATCTCAGGGTGCATCAGGGCCAGGGCGTCCAGCACCACCGAGGTGTGGACGTCCGAACCGTTGTCCCACACGATGCACTCGACCTCGGGGCGCGCATCCTCCGCTGCGTCAGACTCCGCGTTCGGAGCGGAGGCGAGCACTGAGCGGACCGCGGCCCGTGTCATCGCCCAGTCCTTGAAGGTGGGGATGATCACCGACACCAGTCCGGGCACGGGTGTGCGAGCGGCGAGTTCGTCCCAGTCGATCATGGTGTCGTTGAGTACGACGTCGGCCCACGAGTCCACATTCTCGTGGTTGGGAACCGGGCGGCGACTCGGAGGACGACGGTGCGCCCCGGACCGGTTGCGGAACACCCGCCGGGTCCCGACGAAAGCCGCTGAGGCGATCGGCGTCTGATCCAGGAGAGCCACCACAGCTTGGAAACGCCAAGCGCCAGGACGACCGTCGACGAAGCCGCCCGTCTCGCTGATGCGCTTCAGAAGGTCGCTGCGGACCAAGAGCCGGGGTAGTTCGACGGCGACCCGGGAGCACACAGTCCCCTGCTCCTGTCCCCCGCTGGCGTACCGACTCCGACCGTCGGCGGAGATGCCTTCGACGATGTCGGCCAGCACGGCATGGTCACCCTGCTCAGCCGCGTTCACCAGCAGGCGGAGGCGCTCGGGTGCCCATTCGTCTCCTGCGTCCAGGAAGGCCACGTAACGCCCACTCGCGGCGGTGACCGCGGCCCCCATCGAACTCGCGGCGTCGTTCTCCCCGTATTCGATGACCCGCACCGGAGCGTTGAGGGCGTCGGCGCAGATCGCTTCTAGGTCCGGGATCTGTCCCTG
>CBDTZB010000324.1:0-3894 GCA_965364795.1 uncultured Nocardioides sp. | reverse complement strand
ACCGCGGACTACGACCAGGTCAGCAAGACGGTGGCGTGCGTGACGTGCCCACCCCAGGTCCCCCTCGACCGAGCAGATTCGAATGCTGCCGATGTGGTCTTCGACCCGAATGTCGCGGAGGTCGCAACCGAAGCAGTTCGCCCAGCACCAGAGGTGGAGAAGGCGCCTGTGTTGGGGGTGGTCGATGGGCAGGGTGGCGCATCTGCGGCTGCCGAGTACCAACGGCGCCATGATGCCCGGGCAGAGCGGGTGTTGGGCAACCATCCACGTATGGGACGGTTCCTGCTTGCGGTCTTCGACGATCCTCAGTCGACGCGGGCATGGTCGGTGGGTGCTAAGGGTGAGCGGATGCTCGGTGGCATGTTGGCGTCCTTGGCCGGGGACTCGCTGCGGGTTCTGCATGATCGCCGCATTCCCCGGACCAGGGCGAACATCGATCATCTGGTCGTGTGCCCCAATGGGGTGTTCGTTGTGGACGCCAAGCGTTACCGCAAGGCGCGACCAGCGCTTCGAGTCGAGGGAGGCTTACTCAGACCACGCACCGAGTCGTTGACCGTTGACGGTCGAGACCGGACAACGCTGGTTACTGGGATCCAGAAGCAGGTCGCCCTAGTCCGCGCCGCCCTGGCCGAGCTGCCAGAGGTGCCGGTGCAGGGGGTCCTGTGTTTCGTTGACGCGGACTGGCCGCTGCTCGGCGGCGCGTTCACCGTCAATAAGGTTGCCGTGATGTGGCCCAGGAAGCTCAAGGCGTCGCTGACGGCACCCGGGCCACTCGACGAAGCGCAGATCGCAGACCTGCAGTGGCAACTCCACGAGGCCTTCCCGCGCCAGAAGCAGACATCACCGGGTGGGTGACCTCCGGCCGACAGCGGCAGAAGCGGGCGTCTCGCGTTCTGTCCTTTGGGCCCGCTACTGCACGAAAGGGCGATTCCGAACGAGATTCCATATCAGTTGGGTAGCCAGAAGGGTCAAGGCCAGTCCGCTAGCGGCGAACAGGGGCATGGCCCACTGCGAGTGATCAGCGCCGCTGATGAAGTACGTGTCAGCCAGGCCCATCCCCGGGCCGAAACTTGCGAAGAAATAGGCCGGAGTCCCCAACGTCAACAAAATCAGGTAGGCCGAGGCGGTGCGCGACGGCTGAGGATCTGGGCTTCCCCACACTCGGAGCAGGATCACGATGGCGATCACCGGCCCGACGACCATGAAGAGCCACCCCACGCCCAAGGTCTCCCCGGCGGTCGCCATGTCCGCGTGGATTTGATTGAGCCCGACTCCCGGCGCCGCGGCCAGCGGATTCAGCACTGCTATCTGGACAATGGCCAAAAGCCCGTAAGCCACGACTGCCAACGTGCCGAACACCGCGATCCATTGACTACTCCGCTTCCGCGGGGCTGCTTGGGTCATCTGGTGTTCCGTCTCGTGTCAGGTCGCGCTGGGGCTCCGTACCGGGAATTGTAGGGCAACCTCCTCAGCCACGGCCGGGGACTCGGCGCGGCAGATCCGGATGGTTGGTCTGGGGTCATTGCCTCGCGTCTCGCGCCTCGCGGTACCGTCCGTGGAGCGGGGCGCGAGAGTGGCCGCCAAAGGTCCTTTTGGACCAGACTCTGCACCGCGCTCAACCGGCATGCCCGTCCAGCGAAAGGATGAACAGGGTGTTCGAGAGGATCTTGGCTTGGTACCGGGAATGGTTCGTTGACAACCCGCTCCCGGACTACGATTTGCCGGACCCGCATCTGAACGCATATGACCACGGAGTCGGAACGCTGAAGGTTGATGGGGAAGTGCGCGGCTATAGCCGCCGTACGGCTTGAGATGGTGTTTCCAGGCCGGCAATGGTGGGGTGGCCGTGGTTCGTCGTCGTGTGGGTCGATGGTCCCAAGGAACGTTCGTTCGAAGACTATGGACCGAAGTGGTACACGGTTCGTGAACTCGACGCCGGTTATCTGGACCACTATGGGCAAGACGGACGAGAGCAGATCTTCGAATTCGCTTGGCTTCCGCCGGACCAGGGCAGCTTGCCAGTGGCAGGAACTCGGTCTGACCGACGACGACTTCTAGCTCAAGTCCGGACTACGCAGTCCTGAGGTGCGCCACATGCCCGTAGAGCCAGCCGCACAGTGGGTAACGTCCCGGCCGAGCCCCGCCCCTCGACGGATCGTGCCCAATGATCGCGGCATAATCGGATGGGTGTCAGGCGGTCTTGTCCTGGTTGAGCCGATCGAGGATCCAGGAACGGACCAAAGTCGACGCCGGAAGGTGCTGGGCATCGGCGGCCTGCTCGACTCGAGCCTGTTCTTCCTCACTAAGACGGATCGAGTAGACCTTCGTCCGGTTCGGGCGCGAGGGCCGAGCATCTTGCGGGTAGGCGCTGTCCCGGGTCACCTCGGACTCGTCTCGCAGGCGGGCCGCCAGCGCCTGGTCAATCCTCTTTGCCATGGCTGGTCTCCTCTCTATAGAACCTCAAGTCAGCACCGGTCGCCGGCCACGCGTTGATGCCGTGGAGGTCTCCGTCAGCGTCCCGGAACGCGATCACAACCAGGACCCGTCCGGCGGCTGCGGAAAAGCCGATGAATCTGGAGGCGCCCATCCGTGACTTCGGATCCGGCTCGAACGCCGCAAGGTCTGGATCGTCCATGACCTGCTTCGCCCAGTTCGGTTCCACGCCACCCCCACCACGGTAACGATCACCGCGGCTACGGATATAGGCCGCGGATTCGTCGTCCCAGATGAACACCTCTCCCACGCCATTCACTGTACCCGGTCGTCGTCAGACAATGTAGTACGCATTGGTTAGGGGGTTCAGGTGACCTCACGAACGGGCTGGTGCTTGCTAGGTGCCGGAGGCCATATAGGCGGCGAGGATGTAGTTGGGGTGGCGGTCGAGGTTCTTGCGTGCTCGGTCGTAGCGCATCGTGGTTCGCGGGTTCGCGGGTTCGCGTGGCGGGCGGCGATCTGCACGTCTCGGAGATCGACGCCGGCGTCGAGCATGGTGGTGACGAACGTGTGCCGCAGCATGTGTGGATGCATCCGCGGCAGCCGGACACCGGCATCGGTAGCCAAGTGCTTCAACCGGCGGGTGGCCGCATGGCGGTCCATCCGCACCGCGCGCAGGTTCCGCAGGACGGGCCCGTCGGTTCGGCCAGCCACCGCCCGTTCAATGGCCCGCTGGACCGCGGGTGGGAGTGGGGTGAGGACGACCTTGCCGCCCTTGCCACGGACCTTTAACACGCGATGGCCGTGCTCTTCGCCCAGGTCGGTGATGTTGGCGCCGCAGGCTTCGAAGATCCGTAGCCCGAGCAAGCCGAGCATGGTCACCAACGCGAAGTCGTTGACGTTCGCCGACGTCCGCGCCGCGCTCAACAACGCTTCGAACTGCAGGTGCGACAACCCCAGAGTTGGCGACTCGGGAGGCACGTTCGGGCGCCGCACATAGTCTGCCGGTGACTGCGGGATCACTTGGTCGATGACGCAGGTGCGGTAGAAGCCCGCCACCACCGACACCCTCCTGCTGATCGTGGACGGCTGAAAGTGGCGCATCTCCTGCATCCACCTCACGTACAACTCGATCTGCGCGCGGCTCACGGCCAACGGTTCCACACCGCGTTCGCGGCACCACACCAGGTAGGCGCGAAGGTCGGACTCGGTATGGACGCGGGTCTGATTTCGGTAGCGAGCCAGATAGGCCGCAACCGCCCCCAGAAGCGGATCGGTGGCCACGTCGAGCAGGACAGGGAACAAGACGGGATCAGGACTGGTCATACACAATTCTGCGCCGCCCCGCCACGACATTCAGAGCACAGAGAGCATCGATCCAGCCGCACCGGCAGCGGCAGCGGCAGCGGCAGCGGCAGCGGCAGCGGCAGCGGCAGCGGCAGCGGCAGCGGCAGCGGCAGC
>CBDTZB010000323.1:0-3896 GCA_965364795.1 uncultured Nocardioides sp. | reverse complement strand
TCCCGGTTCGTCCGAGGAGACCCGCCGACGGCTCATCGATGCCGCCACGCGCGAGTTCGCCTCGGCGGGGGTCCACGGGGCCTCCTTGTTAGCCATCACCCGGCAGGCGGGTCAACGCAACCGAGGCGCCGTTCACTATCACTTCGGGTCGCGCGTCGGCATGCTCGTGGCGGTCCTGGAGGAGCGGGTTGACTTCATCGCCGCGCGCGAGGCTGAGCTGTTCGCGATCGCCAAGGCCGGGCTTTCCGACGACCTCGCCTCGTGCTTCGAGACGATTGTGCGACCAGCCATCGAGTTGAGCGCCACGGGCAGCCTCGGTTCGGCTTACCTCGCTGTTCTGGCCGACCTGGCTGATCAGGGGCCCGATGCTCACCCGCCTGAGGTTGTCGAGATCCTGACTCGCATCGGCGGCTTCGAGATCTTCAACCTCATCGTCGAGCGGATGCCGCCGATGCCCGAGATCCTCAGCACCGAACGAGCAGCGTTAATCATGAGTTTCCTGCTCAAGGCGGTGGCCGACCGAGCACGCAACGCGGATCTGCGACCCGAGTTGGCTGACGGGAGCCACATGCGTGAGCCGTTGCCCTCTGAGTGCTTCATCGCCAACGTGACCGCCATGGCGGTCGGTATGGCCACCGCTCCCGTCCCGCAGATTTGAGAGGCCCACCCATGAGAGTCCTCGTCACCGGAGCCGCTGGCAGCATCGGGACCGTCCTGTGTGTCGGGTTGGCCGATCGGGGGCACGACATCGTGGGGCTGGACCGGGTGACTCGCCCTGAGGGCTCCACTATTCCGTGGCACGTCGCCGACTGCAGCGACCCGGACGCGATCAACGATGTGTTCACCCACAACCACTTCGACGCAGTGCTCCATCTGGCTGGTCACCCGGGCGAAGCGGGCCTCGAGGCATCACTGTCCTCACACGTGGTCACCACGGGCACCCTGCTCGACGCATGTGTCGAGCATGAGGTCGCCCGCTTCGTCTATGCCTCCTCGAACCACGCTGTCGGTCGGACTCCGCGACCCGCTGACGGTTCAGTCGTGGGGGTCGAGACCCGGCCCCGCCCCGATACCTTCTACGGAGTTGGGAAGGTCGCCGCGGAGGCACTGATGTCGCTCTACTCGGATCGTTACGACCTCGACACGGTCTCGTGCCGGATCGGGTCCTTCTTGGAGGCGCCGGAGACGGTGCGCAACCTGTCGACCTGGCTCTCTCACGACGACGCGGTCCGGATGGCCCACGCCGCCCTGACCACTCCCGCACCCGGCTACGCGATCCTCTACGGGATCTCGGCGAACACCCGCGCCTGGTGGGATCTCGAGCCCGGTCGTGCCTTGGGTTACGCGCCGTTGGACGACGCTGAGGAGTTCGCTGATGAACTCGCCGAGCGGCCCGAGGACGCTGCCGAGGCGGCGTGCGTCGGGGGGCCGTTCGCCGGCGAGGCGTTCTACCGCACCGCCATGGATCGTCTGACCTGACCCGCCCCACCCCGGTAGATAGACGACTAACTGGTCCCGGATCGTTCTCCACGACACCGAACAGGGCTACGGTTCTCCGATGAGCAACGTCGACCCCGAACTGATCACCCGTGCCCGCGCCTGGGTCGCGGATGACCCCGACCCCGTCACGCGGAGCGAACTGGAGGAACTGATCACCTCTGTTGAGTCTGGAGATGATGGGTCGGCCGCCGAACTGGCTGACCGCTTCGACGGGACTCTCGCGTTCGGCACCGCGGGTCTGCGCGGGGCACTAGGGCCCGGCAGCAACCGGATGAACCGTGTCGTAGTGACCCGGGCGGCCGCTGGGCTGGCGGCGTACCTGCGTGAGCAAGGCACCGTCGCTCCCGTGGTCATCGGGTACGACGCCCGCCACAACTCTGAGGTCTTCGCCCGCGACACAGCCGAGGTGATGACCGGCGCTGGCCTGGGCGCCTACATCCTTCCGCGTGCCCTGCCGACCCCGGTACTGGCCTACGCGATCCGCGAACTGGGTTGCTCGGCAGGGGTGATGGTCACCGCGAGCCACAACCCGCCCGAGGACAACGGCTACAAGGTCTACCTGGGTGACGGGAGCCAGATCGTGTCGCCGGTCGACACGCAGATCTCGGCTCACATCGACGCCGCACCTTGCGCCTCTGAGGTTCCTCGCGGGAAGCCCGGCAAACTGCTCGACGAGGCGATCGTCGACCGCTATCTCGACACCGTTGCCGAGTTGGCTCAGGACGGTCCCCGCGAACTCCGCATCGTCTACACGCCGTTGCACGGAGTCGGCGCGATCTCCGCGATGGCCGTGCTGGAGACGGCCGGGTTCACCTCCCCCATCGTCGTACCCGAGCAGGAGCAACCGGACCCCGACTTCAGCACCGTCGCGTTCCCGAACCCCGAGGAACCAGGCGCGATGGACCTCGCCATGGCGCTCGCGCTGACCCACAACGCCGACATCATCATCGCCAACGACCCCGACGCGGACCGGTGTGCTGTCGGCGTCCCAGGACCGAACGGGTGGCAGATGCTGAAGGGCGACGAGGTCGGCGCACTCCTCGCTCAACACCTTCTGGACCAGGGCAAGACCGGCACCTACGCCTCCTCGATTGTCTCCTCATCGCTGCTGGGAAAGCAGGCTGCCGCAGCAGGTCAGGGGTACGCCGAGACGTTGACGGGCTTCAAGTGGATCGGGCGTCTTGAAGGGTTAGCCTTCGGCTACGAGGAGGCGCTGGGCTACTGCGTGGACCCTGAGCACGTCCGGGACAAGGACGGCATCTCTGCCTTGCTGATGGTGTGCGAGATCGCCGCAACCGCGAAGGCGGAGGGCCGGACCCTCCCCGACGCCTTAGACGACATCGCCCGTCGCCACGGGGTTCACGCGACCGACCAACTCTCCGTGCGGGTCGACGACCTGAGCATCATTTCCGATGCAATGGCGCGGCTCCGCTCGCGGCCCCCGGTCGAGTTGGGTGGCCTGGCCGTGGAGGCCATCGAAGACCTTTCCGAGGGGATCGGCGGTCTGCCGCCGACCGACGGCCTGCGCTACCGGCTAGCCGAAGGTGGCCGGGTCATCGTCCGTCCGAGCGGCACTGAGCCCAAGATCAAGTGCTACCTCGAGGTCGTCGTCCCGGTGAACCCCGAGGACGGCGTCGAGGCTGCGCGCATCTCAGCGGCTGGCCGGCTCGATGCCCTTCGCGGCTCGATCCGTGAGGCCGCTGGGCTCTAGCGGTCGCTGGGCTTCGTCCTCCTCACCCACCCCTGCCTCAGGGTGTTGCGATACCCCTCGACGCCACCCGGCCACGGCCGTCGCGGATCGCTGTAGCCATCGGCACAGGTCATCTAGGCCAAGACAGGCCAGTGCCCCCGATCGAGTGAGTTTGATCGGGGTGCGGGGCTTGGTGGTCAGGGTTCTTGCTCTTCGGCCGGTGGTGGACGTCGGGTTCCGCGCTGGTCGCGGATCAGATCGAACCCGGTCGGGGTGGTCCACAGGTAGACCCCAGGGTTTAGCACGACGTAGGACCACTTCGAATGCGTTTTCGCTCGGTGGTGTCTCCGACACAGCGGCGCCAAATTGCAGGAACAGGTGCTTCCGTCCCGGCGGTATGGGATGGCGTGGTCGGTGTCGCACTTGGCTGCGCCGCGGGAGCAGTACGGGAACACGCAGGTCCCGGCGGTGATCTCGGCCTGTTCTTCGAGGCGTCGGGGGATTTCGTAGGCCTCGACAAAGTGGTGCTGGTCGACGTCGAGGACGGGTCGAACGGTGACCTGGGTGTCGGGTTGTCCGCACCAGGTTCGGATCTGTTCGACGGTGATGGGGGTGCGGGTGTTCGCACACCGGGCCACGTTGTCGTGGCCGTGGAGGGCGGCGTCGGTGAGGTGCACGTGGAGCACAACCGATCGTCCGGTGGCGT
>CBDTZB010000322.1:0-3899 GCA_965364795.1 uncultured Nocardioides sp. | reverse complement strand
CGGCGCGCATCTTTAGCTACATCGATGGAGGCGTCTCTGCTCTATGAAGCCGTTTGACGTGTGCTAACGCCCGGCTTTGTTTTGTCGTGCAGCAACTGCACGTATCCCGCCGGCGTCGCCTCACACACCAGGACAAGCAGTGAGGTGTTGACATCGCCGCTGTACGTCCAGTTCACTTGGCCACGGCTGTCGGCCACTACGAACCAAAACGGCGTCTAGTTCGGGACGAAGTCGCGACGTAGCTTCCGCCTCCGGACAACGCAAGGGCGCCAAGGCGATTGGTGCTTCGCTGTCGCTGACGGAGCAGCCGCTGCCCTCAATCGTGACGGTGGCCCCGTACTGAGCAAATCGAGAGCCGGGGATCTTTCCGTGCTATCCGGTTTCAGCGTCTCCCAGCGACGGGCTGCACCCTGCTGTAGAAATAGCGTGTCCCGGCTCAGTGCGATCCGCCCATCCACTGAAGCCGCCGTGGTGATGATCACTTTCGGTAAACCGATGTCCATTACGCAAGATTAGTGACCCTTGATGGCTCGCGACGAGGGAGAACAGCGCGCCGAGCTGCGTCGGTGAGTTATCTGTACTGCGATTTCTCAGCACTTGATGCCCGGCACTGCGGGGCTGTGGCTCGGCATCGCAGACTGAAGTCAGTTGCTCCGCAAGCGGCTACTCACCGACAGCACCGTCGATGGCCTCGCGGAGCAGGTCCGCGTGCCCGTTGTGGCGCGCGTACTCCTCGATCATGTGCAGCAGTATCCAGCGCAGACTAAACGCCTGCCCTGCCTCACGTCGGCTGGTCACGACCGACAGCGTGTCAAGCCCGTTCTTTGTCAGCGCATGGTCAATCGCCGTGTCAGCGGCAGCGCGGGCCGCGTCGAAGATGCGTCTTAACTCGTCGGGGTCATCCATCGCAGCTGAGGTCAGCTCCCAATCGTCGTCGTGGTCGAAGGCGCCGGCGGGGATCCAGTCGGGCTGGGAGTCGCGTCCTGCCAGGACCCTCGCAAACCACCAATCGTCGTTGAAGGCGGCGTGCTTGAGCAACCCGCCGAGCGTCAGGGTTGAGGGCAGGTGGCGACGCGCAAGCTGCTCAGGGTCGAGCCCGTCGGTCTTCATCAGGAGAGTGTCGCGGTGATAGTCGAGGTAGCGGCGCAATGTATCCACCTCGGAGGCTGCGAGCGGAGGGTCACTGCGAAGGGCGGACATGTCCGGCACTTTATCGACGATGAGGGTCGGCGTCACCCGATTTCCCTCCGTCCGGGACACCGCTCAACCCGAGCCGGCGCGGCTGAGAACAGCTACGGCCACCGGGTGGGGAGCGGCGGATACCTCCGTCCCCCTGCGGCAGATGAGTGCGTGTCCGCGGGCCTTCTGGCCAGCCCAGCCGAGGGTGGTCGATGCGTCGGTGAAGGATCCGAAGTGCGAGGTACCGCGATCGCTCTGCTTCTGGGCGCCTCCTGTCGGCCCCTCAGCTGGGCGAGCTCACTGGAGCTGACGATCCAGTGCTCGCCACGCGTGTCTGTTAGCGGCAAGAAACCTGGCTGAGGCGGATGTGTTCGAGGTAGGTTCTGTCTTGTTGGGCCTTCGCGATGGGCCACTGGCGAACGAAGAATGGGGGTGTGCGTTGAGGATCCTGGTCACAGGTGCCACGGGGTACGTGGGTGGGCGATTGGTGCCACTACTGCTCGAGCGTGGCCACAAAGTGCGCACGACGACGTCCCACCCTGACCGTGAGCAACCATGGTGGGGGAACCGGGTGGAGACCGTCGTCATGGATGCGCTTGACGCGGCTGAGGTGGCTGCCGCCTGTCAGGGCATGGACGCGGTGTACTACCTCATCCACGGGATGGGTGACGATGACTTCGCGCAGACCGACCGCACCGCAGCCACTAACCTGGTGGCCGGCGTACGTGCCAGCGGTGTCGAGCGGATTGTGTACCTGTCCGGGATCATCCCTGACGTGGATGACGACGAACTCTCCGAGCACCTTCAGTCCCGACGCGAGGTCGAGCAGATCCTTCGCGATGCTCCCGCGATCGTGGTGGTTCTGCGAGCAGCAGTGCTCTTGGGCAGCGGATCTACGTCGTTTGAGATCATCCGGCAGGTCAGCGAACGCATGCCGGTGCACACCATCCCCTCCTGGATGGACTCCACTGTGCAGCCGATCGCGGTCGTCGACGCCCTCGAGGCGCTGGTCGGCGCGCTTGACTGCGCCGGGCCTTCCCGCCATTTCGACGTGGGCGGCCCAGAGCAGTTGAGCTACGGCAAGCTGTTGGAGGCTTACACCTCACACGCCGGGCTGAACCGAGAACAAGTCCAAGTGCCGCTGCTGCCGACCGCGATGGTAGGGACGCTCGTCGGCAGCCTCACAGACGTGCCGCGGCCCACCGTCGAGGCGCTGGTGGAAAGCCTGCGCCACGACATGGTCGCAGCTGAAGACGACTTTCGTCGGCTGCTGCTTCCCCAAGGACATTCACTCGTGGCACTAGATGAAGCCTTCCGTCGCTGCCTCGCAGCGCCCGCGGAGAACCCGGAGGATGCTGACCCGATGGGGCCATTGCCCCAAGACCCCGCGTGGGCCAGCGGCGGCGACGCACGTCCCGCCGTCGCAAAGGTCATTGACGCCGTCAAGAACATCCTCCCGAACTCGTGACCCACTTCGCCTAACCTACGACGATTCTGACGCCTCGTAGTTGTGCCGCGTTGGGTCCACACATCCCACCGAGGTGGCGCAAGCTGTTCGTGTAGACCCGCAGGAGGTCGTCGACACGGTCAACCTCAACGCTCATGGCGAGACTCTTGGTGCCTGGAGCCCTCGACGGCAACCCAACTCTCCCGGAGACCCATCATTCATGAGCACCGAGAGGGAGCGCTCGTCGCGGCATGAGAATGAATCCCGATTTGGGATGCACTGATGTTATGCTTGCCCGTATGAGCACTCAGATCGCTGTCCGGCTGCCCGAAGAGATGGTCGCCTTCCTGGACAAGGCTGTGGCCGATGGTAAGGCCACCAGCCGCGCCGCACTGGTCAGTGCTTCCGTGGAACGCGAGATGCGCCGCCAAGCTGCCGAATCCGACGCCTTGATCCTCCGCAAGGCGGGCGCTGCCGATGACCTTGACCCCCTCGTGAACTGGACCACCAGCCGCATCGAGATCGCCGACTAGCGTGCGCGAGATCTGCCTGGCACGGCTGGACAAGACCCGCCCCGTTGTTGTTCTCACCCGTGAGGCCGCCAGGACGGCGATGACCAAAGTCACCGTCGCCCCGATCACATCGACCGCCAAGGGACTCAGTAGCGAGGTGCCGGTCGGGCCGGGGAACGGGCTCGGACACGACAGCGTGATCTCGTTGGACAACGTCGTAACCATCCCCGTCAGCCTGCTCGGACGAAACGTCGGGTTCCTCACCTCCGAGCAAGAGAAGCTCCTGGCACGCTCCATCGTCCTGGCCTACGACCTCGAGATCGCACTGCTCGACACCTGGATGAACCAACCGCGCAGCGGCATGAGCGCGCGTTTGTGACGGCTATACCGGTGTCGATTGGTGGTCAGCGGGGAGGTCGTTGAAATCCGCTTCCGATGGACCGCTACCTTGTTCCTCATGGTTGAGGAACCGGCATCGGTTGTGGACGTGAAGCGGATGCGACTGCGCTACGCCGGCACCTGCTCGAACTGTGGGTCGGCATTGAGTGCGGGCACGACCGCGGACTACGACCAGGTCAGCAAGACGGTGGCGTGCGTGACGTGCCCACCCGAGGTTCCCTTCAACCGCGCAGATCCGGATGCAGACGCTGTGGTCTTCGACCAGACCGTCGCGGAGGTCGCAAGCGATGCAGTTCGCCCGGCGCCGGAGGTGGAGAAGGCGCCTGTGTTGGGGGTGGTCGATGGGCAGGGTGGCGCATCTG
>CBDTZB010000321.1:0-3905 GCA_965364795.1 uncultured Nocardioides sp. | reverse complement strand
CGAAGCATGTTGGCAATGGCGTAGTTGCGAAAAGCCGTCGCCTTCTCTGATTGGTACGCCGCCTCGTCGACCTTGAGTGGTCGTCCCGCGAAGGCGGAGAGTCCGGCCAGGATCCGATCGTCACGCTCCGCAGCGGTTCCTCCGGCCGCGACCAGGGTGTGCGTCACGATGGCGCCCGCGTTGATCATCGGGTTCAGGGGGCGACCCGACGCCTTCTCCAACGACAACTCGTTGAACGCCTCACCCGAGGGCTCGACGTCCACCTTCTCCAGCACCGCCTCGAGGCCCAGCTCGGCCAGCGCCAGGGCGTAGACGAAGGGCTTCGAGATCGACTGGATGGTGAAGCACTCATCGGCATCGCCTGCCCCGTAGACCGCACCGTCCACCGTGGCCAAGGCCACGCCTAGCCGGTCGGGGTCGACATCGGCCAACTCAGGGATGTAGTCGGCTACCGAGCCACTGGTGTCGGAGCCGCAGGCCCCCAGGACCTGGGTCAAGTAGTCGGGGATCAGTGCACGCATCCGGGAAGCATGCCGTCTGGGTCGACGGACCGACCAATCGGACGCCCGTGCGCGCATGGTGTCGAGTCACCATGATGTTCTATTCCTTGTCCGCCAGAGCACACCAGAAAAGGAAGCCGCATGGGAACGATCAAGGTCAGCGAATTCATCACCCTCGACGGATCCATCGGCGTGCCGACGTTCACCTTCGACTACCCCTTCACCGACGCCCAGAGCGCAGCGATGAGTCAGCTGACCGACCAGGGGTCCGAAGCGATGCTCTTCGGTCGCACGACCTGGGTCGAGTCCGGTCCGGCCTGGACGAGTCGCGAAATGGCCGATGACCTAGGGGCGCCGTTCTTCAACCAAACGAAGAAGCACGTCGTCTCTGGCTCCCTCGATGACGTCAGCAGTTGGCAGAACTCAACTCTGATTGGCGCCTATGACCCGGCGGCCATTCAGCAGGTCAAAGACAGCGTGGGGGGAGGCATCTACGTCTATGGCAGCGGCACGCTGGTCCGAGCCATGTTGGCCGACGGCCTCGTCGATGAGCTGCACCTGTTCGTCTACCCGGTGACGACCGGGGAGGGACCTAAGCTCTTCCCCGAGGGTGCGCCGGCGTCTCGGATGACCCTGGCTGCCTCGGAGTCCTTCGACAACGGAGTGCTACATCTGACGTACGCGCCGTAGCGTCAGCCATCCACGTAATTGAACAGGCATAGATGACAACCGCTGCCCCGGCGAGGGCGCAGCGAGTGCACTACTGGGCCGGTGACCGGCCTCTAGGCCTGTTGAAATACGTGCGGGCTACTTCTCCACGACCCTCTTGATCGCTGCCAGGGTCGCTGGGATGCCTTCGCGGGCAGCGCGAGTCCGAATCTCGATCTCTGCCTCGGCTCGGTCGCCGAACTTCTCGCGGAACATCGCGAGGCCGTCGGGCAGGAACTCCCAGTCCTCGGTCAACTCGGTCCCGCCGTCGGTCGGCGACATTCGGTAACCCCAGCGCACCAAGTTGCCCCCGACCTTCCAGGCGAACTCCTCGCCCGGGGTGGCCACCACGACCTGCGACCTCGTGTCCCACGAACGCTCGGGCGTGACGTTGTGGCCGCTGAACCACGCCCCAACCCTGGGGCCGGTGCCGTCCTCCCACGAGCAGGACGCGCAGATGGGGCTCCACTCTCCGGTCCGCTCGATGCTCGTAACTAGGTCATACAGCTCATGAGGTGCTGCGTCGATGGTGATCGAGTGGGATCGTTTGGTCTCCATGAAACGACCTTAACCAGAGGGCCAGCGGCGCGGCGCCACTCGCACGGGGCGGCCATTGATTGCAGCCCAGAGTTTTCACCGGGGCGCGTTCGTGGGTAGCGCAGCGCCTAAGCAGCAGACGTAATGATCGCGTGAAGTTCGGTCACATGGCGTCCGAAACCTGCCAATCTGTTGAAAGTAAGAGGTGTAACCAACCCAGAAAGGCTCGCCATGAATATCGATAACTTCGATCTAGAGGGGATCGCGACCCAAGCGATCGGCGCCCTGGTGATTCTCGTCATCACCTGGGTTATCGCACGCGTACTGAAAACCCTGGTCACTAAGTTGCTTGGCAAACTTCCCTTCCTCAAGGGCCGCGGAGCAGACGGTGAGAATCTCGCCGCATCCATGGGCAGCATTGTTGCTTTGGTGGTGTGGCTCTTCGGTTTGATCGCGATCCTCAACCTGTTCGAGCTCACCGAGGTCGTCACTCCGCTGCAGAACATGCTCAACGACGGCTTAGGCGTTATTCCGGGCATTATCGGCGCCGCCCTGGTCTTCTTCGTGGGTCTGGTGCTCGCCAAGATCGTGCGGGAAATCGTCGAGATCGCCCTGCAGTCCGTGGGAGCCGATACGTGGATGTCCGCCTCAGACGCCGCTGACGCGACCGAAACGGGCGTCGAAGATCCCCAGGCGATGAAGCTGTCGAGCATCGCCGGGCAGGTCGTCTTCGCCCTGGTCCTCATCGTCTTCGCCATCTCGGCCTTGCAGGTCCTCGGCATCCGTGCGATCTCCGATCCTGCGACTGAGATGTTGTCGCTGATCCTCAACACGTTGCCGCTCATCATTGCCGCCGCCATTCTCCTGGGCTTGGGCTACTTGATCGCGCGTCTGGTCGCTCCGATCCTCGAGAACGCCTTGCGTGGCATGGGCACCGATCGCTCGATGCACGAAATGGGCGTGACGTCCGGCAGTACCAGCGCTTCCGCCCTGATCAGCCGCGTCGTTCAGGTGGCCATCATGCTGTTCTTCGCTGTTGCCGCCACCCGAGTCCTGGGCTTCCCTGAGATCACCCGGATCCTCGAGGCCGTGCTAGAGATCGGTGGCCGGGTGGCGTTCGGTGGAGCAGTTATCGCCGCCGGTGTCCTGCTAGCGGGCATCCTCAGCCGTCTCGCGTCCGGCCAGACCGCGGTCATCATTCGCTACGCAACGATCGCGCTGTTCGTGGCGATCGGCCTGCAGTTCATGGGTCTAGCGGACATGATCATCACCTTGGCCTTCGGCTCCATCGTCGTGGGTGCAGCCCTGGCCGCCGCGATCGCCTTCGGGATGGGGGGCCGCGACGCCGCGGCTCGCCAACTGGAGCGGATGCAGTCGAACCAGCAGTCCAGCACTCCTTCGGCACCGGGTAACGACCCGCTGAGCTGACCTGCACCAACATCACCGCGGCGCCGCACGTCCACCAGGACGTGCGGCGTCGCGTGCGTGGGAAGGAACATCGAGCGCGGTCAGACCGTTGGGCCGCGTATGAGGCTGACACCCACCACCCAGACTCCCCAGCTCTCCCTGCCGTTGACGGCGGGAGGATCCACCGACGACCTCAAACTCGGCGCGGGCGTTGATGGTCGCTTCACGCTCGTGGTCTTCTTCCGCGGCCTGCACTGCCCGGTATGCCGCAAGCAACTCAGCGAGCTCGACCGCAGGATCAACGACCTCCGCGAGGCGGGGATCGGACGCGTGGTCGCGGTCAGCATGGAGACCAAGGAACGCAGTGCCCAACTCGTGGAGTCCTGGAAACTCGAGGACCTCCACGTGGCGCACAGCCTGACAGAGGCGTCGGCCCGCGAATGGGGACTGTTCATCTCAGAGGCGATCAGCGACAGCGAGCCGGCCCGCTTCACCGAACCGGGCATGTTCGTCCTGGACGAAAAGGGGAAGCTCTTCTGGAGCAGCGTCGCTTCGATGCCCTTCGGTCGGCCTGCCCTGGACGACCTGATCGCGGGACTCACCTTCGTCCAGAAGAAGGACTACCCCGCCCGCGGCTCCGCCTGACGTCGCAACGGCGGGCCGATCCCCAGGCGTCTAGCGACCCCAGGCGGTGCGGTGCAGTTCGTGGAGCCAGTCGGTGAACTCCGGCACCGGCCCGATCACCTCGAGTCC
>CBDTZB010000320.1:0-3923 GCA_965364795.1 uncultured Nocardioides sp. | reverse complement strand
TCCCGATCCGGCCGCGCAACTGGGCGCGCGGCATCGCGGTGATGTCGACGCCGTCCAACGTGATCCGGCCACCGTGCAGTTCGTAGAAGCGCATCACCAGGTTGACGAGGGTCGTCTTCCCGGCGCCGGTCGGGCCGACGATGGCGACCGTTTGCCCGGGTCGAGCCACCAGGGAGAGATCCTGGATCAGCGGCCGCTCGGGGTCGTAGGCGAAGGACACGTTCTCGAAGCGGACCTCGCCGGCGCCTCGCGGGGGTTCGGGGGTTGCCTCTGCCTTCACCGCGTCGGTCGTGTCGGGCCGCTGCTCCTCGGCGTCGAGCAACTCGTAGACCCGCTCCGCTGACGCGACGCCGGACTGCAGCAGGTTCGTCATCGAGGCCACGGTGGTCAGCGGCTGGGTGAACTGGCGGGCGTACTGGACAAACGCCTGCACCTCTCCCAACGTCAGAGTCCCGCTGGCCACCCGCAGGCCCCCGACGACGGCGATGATCACGTAGTTCAGGTTCCCGATGAACATCATCATCGGCATGATCAAACCGCTGATGAACTGGGCGCGGAACGAAGCGTCGCACAACTTCTCGTTCTGCTCCGCGAAGGTCTCCTCGACCTCGGCGCGACGCCCGAAGACGGTGACCAACGCGTGCCCGGAGAAGCTCTCCTCGATGTGAGCGTTGAGCTTGCCGGTCTGGCGCCACTGGGCGATGAACTGGCCTTGGGAGCGCTTCATGATCCGGGTGGTCAACAGGATCGAGGCGGGTACGGCGATCATCGCGATGAGCGCCAGCGTCGGGCTGATCCACACCATCATCGACAGGACCGCGATGACGGTGAGCAGTGAGGTGAGCAGTTGGCTCATCGTCTGCTGAAGGGTCTGGCTGACGTTGTCGATGTCGTTGGTGACGCGGCTGAGGAGTTCCCCGCGCGATTGCCGGTCGAAGTACTCCAACGGCAGTTTGTTGACCTTGTCCTCGACCTCGGCCCGCATCCGGCGCACGCTGTTCTGCACCACGTCGTTGAGCAGGTAGCCCTGCAGCCAGCTCAGCACAGAAGCGAAGAGGTAGATCGCGAGCACGATCAGCAGGACGTCGCGGACGCCGTCGAAGTCGATGCCCTGACCCGGAACCACGTCGAGGGTCTGCACGGCGTCAGGCAGCTGCGCGGGGTCGGTGCCGGGGGCGAACTGGCGGCCGATGAAGCCGGCGAACACCAGGTCGGTGGCGCGGCCCAGGAGGCGTGGACCCAGGGCGGTCGCGAAGACGCTGACGACGGCGAGGACGACCACGCTGATCGCGCGACCCCGATCCGGCCGCATCTGGGAGACCAGACGTTTGGCCGACGGGACGAACGTCATCGCCTTCTGCCCGACCTGGCCGCCGGCCATCGGGCCGCGGCCGGGGCCGCCTTGTGGTGCCTCGATCCGCTCGGTCTCCTTCAGATCACCGGTGCGGGGGGTGGTGAGTTCGCTCATGACGCCGCCTCCGCCGAGAGTTGGGAGTCGACGATCTCTTGGTAGGTCAGGTTGTCGGCCAGCAGTTCCTCGTGGGTGCCGCGGCCGACGAGTTGCCCGTCTTCGAGGACGAGGATCTGGTCGGCGTCGCGGATGCTGGAGACACGTTGGGCGACCAACAGCACCGTCGCGTCGCGGGTCTCCGGCTTGAGCGCCGCTCGCAGGCGGGCGTCGGTGGTCAGGTCGAGCGCGGAGAACGCGTCGTCGAACAGGTAGATCTCGGGGCGGCGTACCAGCGCGCGGGCGATGGCGAGACGCTGTCGTTGGCCACCCGAAACGTTGGTGCCGCCCTGGCTGATCGGTGCGGCCAGGCCCTCGGGCATGGCCTCCACGAAGTCGCGGGCCTGAGCGACCTCGAGGGCGTGCCACAACTCTTCGTCGGTGGCGTCAGATCGGCCGTGGCGCAGGTTGGTCGCGACGGTGCCCGTGAAAAGGAAGGCCTTCTGCGGGACCAGGCCCATCCGCGCCCAGAGGTGCTCGGGGTCGATGTCGCGTACGTCGACCCCGTCGACCCGGACGGTCCCGGCGGTGGCGTCGAAGAGCCGCGGCACGAGGTTGATCAGGGTGCTCTTGCCTGAGCCGGTCGACCCGATGACGGCGATGGTTTGGCCGGCCCTACCGGTGAAGGAGATGTCACTGAGGACGGGGCGATCGGCGCCGGGGTAGGTGAAGCCCACCCCCTCCAACTCGAGGCGCCCCTGCATCGGAAGTTCGGTGATGCCCACCTCGGGCGGAGCCACAGTGCTCTCAGTGTCGAGCACCTCCGCGATCCGATCCGCGCACACCGAGGAGCGCGGGATCATCATCAGCATGAAGGTGCCCATCATGACCGACATCAGAATCTGCATGAGGTACTGCAGGAACGCCGTAAGCGCGCCCACCTCCATCTGGCCGGCGTCGACCCGCTGACCTCCGAACCAGATCACCGCGACGCTGCCGACATTCACCACCAGCATCACCAGCGGGAACATGGTGGCCATCCAGCGCCCGGCTCGTACCGACACCTCGGTGAGGTCATCGTTGGCGCGCTTGAAGCGGGCTGTCTCGTGGGGTTCGCGGACGAAGGCCCGCACCACCCGGATGCCGGTGATCTGCTCGCGCAGGACGCGGTTGACCTCATCGATGCGGCTCTGCACAAGACGGAAGTTAGGGACCATCTTGGACACGACGAAGCCGACCGAGATGAAGAGCGCCGGGACGACGACCGCGAGCAACCAGGAGAGCCCGAAGTCCTCGCGCATGGCCATCGCGATGCCGCCGACCATCATGATCGGAACGGTGACCGCCATGGTGCAGGCCATCAGCGTCAGCATCTGCACCTGCTGCACATCGTTGGTGGTGCGGGTGATCAGCGACGGCGCCCCGAAGCGACCGACCTCGCGACTCGAGAAGGTGCCGACTCGGCCGAACACATCGGCGCGCAGGTCGCGCCCGAAGGCCATCGCGGTGCGGGCGGCGAACCAGACCGCCCCCACAGAGCAGGAGATCTGCAGCAGGCTGACCGCCAGCATGATCGCCCCGGTGCGGAGGATGAAGTCGTTGTCACCCACGGCGATCCCGCGGTCAATGATGTCGGCGTTGAGGCTCGGGAGGAACAGCATCGCCACGGTGGCCGTCAGTTGCAGCACCACGATGATGGTCAACCAGCGTTTGTACGGCGCCAGGTGGGAGCGCAGGATCCGCAGCAGCATCAAGCGTCCTTCTTCATCGTGCCGTGCAGGACGACGTCGACGCGATGCATGCCCACGACGGTAGTCCCTGGCGCTTGTGCGGAATTTTCCGGCGTGTCGTCACATAAACGTCAGGGACTATCGGCCTTCACACTTGCCTGTGGATAGCGGGTCGCGAAGAGCGATATCCCCGGGCAGAGTCACCTCATGCCACAGCGGGATCCCACCCCTGCCGACTGGACCCACCGCGTAGCCGAAAGGATCGCCGGGCCCGGAGACCTCGAGCGTTTTGAGCTACGACGCAACTCGGTTGCACCGGTGCGGATAAACCGCGCGGCCGGCACACCGAGTCCGTATGACGTCCGCACCAGGGCTTGGCGCCGCACAGGCCGCGGCTTCTACGTCCCCTCGAGCGTGGACGGCGACGTCGTCGAGCAGCGGATCCGTGAGGCCGCGGCACTCGCGCCCGCCCAAGGAGCGCTCACCGGTTGGGCCGCGCTGCGTTGGTTGGGAGCTCGATGGTTCGACGGACTCGACGCGGCCGGGAACCAACTGCCCGTGACCATCGTGGTTGGCACCCATGACATCCGCACGCAGCCCGGGATCTGGGTCAGCGCAGAGGGTCTGAACTGCGACCACATCATCACCTCGCAGGGGCTGACCCTCACCCTGCCCTCCTACGCGGTCTCCTACGAGATGCGGTACGCCGGCAGCTTGGGGAACGCAGTAGGCATCTTCGATCGTGC